>NZ_JBNGOP010000016.1:0-21606 GCF_050589625.1 Maribacter sp. 2-571
AGGGAGGTGCCCAGGTTGAAGGAGAGCACGTCGACCCCCACGGTGCCCTGCAAGCGGCGGTCGCCGCTACGGCCGATACACAGTTCGTTTCCGTTGTGGTAGAGCCATACCCCGTAGCGGCTGCAGAGCCGCTGTAAAAAGGAGAGGTCGCTCTCGTTGTATTGTACGGTATAGGGCAGCCTTACATCGGTACCCTTGCCCATGGCGCTCCCCATATGTTCGCCCACATGTCCGTCCAGGGTGTCGTTGGCCACCTGCGACAGGGAGGTGCCCTCGTCATAACTGGCGCATTGGGAGGAATGCGCGAGCAGTACCCCCGGCCCATAGCCCGAGCATACGATGGTGCCCGATGCCCCGATGCCCTTTTGCAGGTCCACCGAGGTGACGATACCGCTGTATTCCATTTCATTGTCGTTGAGCCCTATGGAGGCCTTTTTCCCCACGAAGCCCAGGGCATTGTCCATCAACGGCCCGGCATAGCCTTCGGTGGCGTTCGCGGGAAAGGCGATGCGGAAGGCGCTGTGCCCGCCCACGGACTGTTCTATGGTGATGCTATAGCCCGATTTGGGAAGGAAGGTCTCCCCGCCGACGATCAAGGTGATCTTTATGATTTTTGACATGTAAGGTAATTTTTAATTTAAATTAGCGATTCCCATCAGGTTTCACAAAAAAAACAACGGTTTTTCGTTCTATGACACGTTTATGCAAGCTTTTTAAACAATTGATAATCAAATTGTTTCTTCGTAAAAAACGCGAAACGGTAAAATATTGGCCGAACGCGACTTTAATCCGACCAGCAATTCTTGTTTCAAATGGTCCCAGTCGGCTTCCCCATAGTCGGAATCCTCGTTTTTCACCAAATGTACATCCGTAGTAGGTGTGTATCCGATAGCCTGGTCCTGGGAAACCATAACACCTCTGCGTACCGCTACCGAAACAATACTATCCTTGAAAACCGCAAAACAGTGTTGCTCAATATCTTGTCGGGTAATGATACGCCCTCGGGACAAGATATGTTCGCGATAGGCATAAATTTTTTCACTCGGATTTGGTTCGTCCTGACCGCCAAGTGTTCCGGTGACCAGTAGCAGGCTAGCGGGCTGAAATGCGGTACCCTCATATTGAAAAAGTTTGCTGTACGGATTTATTTTGTTCGCCATATCGCCCGTGGTCGTCCAATAATCGGTATAAATAATTTTGTCCTTGTTTTTGGCGACACTATTGCGGTTCACGATCAAATACGGAATCTTGTTCTTTTTAAAATTGCGGAGTTCTATCTGTTGCTCGATTCGGGAAACGATCTGTTTCATTTCCTTTAAGTTCGAGTTTATAAAGTCGTCGTCCATTGCTGAAAAGGCAACACCGTCTTCCTTTAAAAGATCTAGGGTATAGTTCAATAGTTCGGAGGCGTCCCTTTCGTCAAAACGGCTTACTCCACCGTAGCGTAGGTATGCTTGCGGTTCACCGGTATCTTTTTCCGTTCGGTTTTTTACGAAATAGCGATTTCCATTATCACCAGTAATTTTTTGAATGTCCAAAAAATAGTCGCTTTCCCCCATCAACGGAATAATATTGAAATAGGGTTGCAACCGTTTGTTCACCGAACGCTTTTTTTTGTTCAGAACAGGAAAACAGTTGATGTGGCAATGCAGGTTTTCCAGCATTGGTGTGGACACCACGCTGGAAAAGGAAATTTTTATCCACAATAACGGTTCCTTAAAATCTTCCAACTGTTTTTCGGACAAAAACTCATTGAAAATGGGTGGGAAGGGGTTACGGTTATCAGCTACCGCGACCGATTGGTTTATGGTATAAAAATGGTCTTCGTAATACTGTCGAACATAAGCTTCGTAAAACTGTATTTTCGTTTGAATACTTTCATTGATATACACGCTATAATCGTCTTGAAAAGGCTCGTTTTTACGATATCCTTTGGATACTGTTAAGGGGCTTCCGTTCAACGACCATTCGGCAATACCCAAATGATGTACCAGTAATTCCTTGTTCGCAAAATTAAGGAGGTCAAAGTAACAGATCAGGTTGTCCAAGGTACTCACGCCTTCTTCTGGGGCAATACCCAAATAAACACAGGAAGCCTCCGGAGATCCGGTAAAATCTGATTTCGTAAGGTACGTACTGTTCCTATTGTTTTGGTACGAAACAATTTTATCGGGATAGGCGATATATTTTAAGGTACAATTGTTCAACGTAAAATCTCCGGCGGGGCAGAAAAAAAAGTCTTTGAAATCATCCTTACCGTTATCCCTGAACAAGGGCATACGCTTGCGATGGTAAAATTGGCTATGCTCGTTGATATCGACCTTGGTATCCAATGGCAACGCATGCATAATGGCATGTGCCGGTTTTGCCGTGACCGAAACCTCTGGTGTAAGCAAGTCTACAAGGCGCTCCGTAATTTTTGTGCGGCTCGTTTTTAGGTTGTCCGAAATACGTTCGAATTCATGGGCGCAGGCATCAAAAAGCATCCCGACAATGGGGTCGAACGAATATTCGATTTCCATTTCGTCGACGCCCCAAGTATCGGCCGCCCTTCGGACCAAACGGTCCTTGATTTCCTCTTTACTAAGGCTTTTCATAATTATCTTCTATTGATGGTACGCTTTTACCGGTGCTATTGTTAACGATAGGATAAAGGTGCCAAATAATAATCACCTCTAAAGAGAAAGGGTTCATCGGTTTTGATGATGGTTCCTCTAATGGTGATGTTCAAAAACTTTTTGAGCCGTACCTTATCCGAATTTTCGGATAAACTCTCCATCAGTTCTACATTAAGGTCAATATCGGAGAGCCTTTTTTCATAGGTTCGAATTTGCCCCGCCAACGATTTTTTGATTTGTTCCTTTAACACGTTGGCATTAATGAGCAGGTCAAAATCCGTTTCCCATATTTCACTTCCAAAGCCTTCATCATAGGTATATTCCTCAAAATAGGTGGTGATGATAACACTAATGAATTGAGAAATGGAATCGCGCATCGACAATTTCTTGAGCTCTTTCTTTTCAAAGAAACGCTTGAAATCAAAAGGAGCCTGATAATACGGTTTTGCCATCTTTCGTAATCGTTTTACTGTTGCACCCAGTGCCGATCGGTACCTAGCTAGGGTTTTAACTCTTTTTTACTACCGTAAAAGCGAGTTTGTCATCTTTCATTGCCACTTTTACCGTTTGGGGCGCTTTAATCGCTCCTGAAATGATCATTTTGGACAACGGTCTTTTTAATTTGTTGCGTATTACGGCCTTTAACGGGCGTACCCCATAGGTAGGGGAGAAGCCGTCCAATGAAAGGTGTTTCTTGGTTTTTTTGTCAATGTCCAAGGTGATGCCCATACGCTCCATCAACGCCAACAGTTCCTTCTTCAGGTGCAGGTCGAATATAAAGGGTGCATTTTCTTCCGAAATTGGGGCAAAGGGCACAATTTCGGTAATACGCCCAAGAAATTCCGGCCTAAAATAATTGGCCATGATGGTCATTAGTTCGTCCGATTGTGGAACGGTCCCTCCTTGGAACGATTTACTGATGAAATCGGAACCGATATTGGAGGTAAATAGGATTACGGCATTGGAGAAATCCCCAACCTTGCCCAAACGGTCGTTCAGTTTCCCTTCGTCCAAAATTTGAAGGAACACATCGAAAACGGATTGATGGGCTTTTTCAATTTCGTCGAACAATACGATGGCATACGGTTTTTGCCTTATTTTGTTGACCAATACCCCGCCTTCCTCATAGCCTACATATCCCGGAGGTGCTCCATACAACAAGGCTGCGGAATGTTCTTCCTTAAATTCCGACATGTCGAAACGGATAATGGCCGTTTCATCGTTGAAAAGGAATTCTGCCAAGGATTTTGCCAATTCGGTCTTTCCCGTTCCGGTAGGGCCCGAAAAAAAGAAAGAACCTATCGGCTGTCCCGCTTTGGATAGCCCCGAGCGCGATTCTATAATGGCTTCCGATACGGTCTGTATCGCGTTGTCCTGACCGATTACTCGCTTTTTTAAGGTGTCTTCCATTTCCAACAAGCGTTCCCGCTCTTGGGTCTGTACTTTACCTGCCGGAATGCCGGTAATGCTGGAAACCATTGCCGCCAAGTCCGTTTCGTTTACCTCGTCGCGAACGGTTTCGGCCTGCTTTTCTACCCCGGAGAGCAAGGTCTCCAAATACTGTTGTTTTTTATCGTAACTGGGAAAACGAAAGGCATCTTCGGTATCCAAGGTACTCAGTACGATAGGGCTGAGCCGATTTCGTATGGTGCTATATACCCAATCGATTTTTTGTATGTTTTCGGCTTCCGTACGTTCTTTTGACGTTTGGGCGATCTGGAGCATTTCGTTTCTAAGATCCGCAATGTCGGTCGGTAAGGACTGTGCGGAAACATTTGCGGCGGCCATGGTACGATCAATGAGGTCCAAGGCTGAGTCGGGAAGGCTCTTTTCTTTCAAGTAGCGCTTGGATAGGCCGATAGCGGCACGCAAACTTTCTTCTGATATTTTTAACTGATGATGGTCGCTATACCGTTTTGCGACGCTTTGTAAAATATGAAATGCGGTTTCGTTGTCCGGTTCCTCGAGGGCCACCGCCTCAAAACGACGGTTTAGCGTGTCGTCGTTGGTGATGTATTTTCTATAGTTGTCCGCGGTAGTGGCACCGAGCAGCAACACTTCTCCTTTGTTGAGTTCGGATTTAATGACGTTCAAGATTCCCTGACTTGCCGAAGCGTCCTGCAACAACACATGAAAGTCGTCGATGAACAAAATTGGCTTTGCCAGTGTTTTGGCCTCGTTAAAAATCGACTGAAGCCGATCTTCCACCTCTCCCTTATAGGAAGCACCGGACAATAGCATGGCAGTGTCTACCTCTAATAGGGTGGCCTTTTGTAAAGTGTCCACAATTTTACCGGTATAGATTTCACGGGCCAAATTTTGTACCAGTACCGTTTTTCCAACACCGGATTCTCCCTGGATAATAACGTTCGGCTTTGATTTCCGGCATAGGATTTCCGCCAATTTTTTGAGTTCACGATCTCTATTGACAATATAATCGTAATCGTTCATCTTGGCCTTTTTTCCAAGATCTGTGGTATATTTTCTTAAAATATCGCCGCCGCCGTCCGAAGCCGTACCCTCGGATGTAGTGGTAGTAGAAGTGTCGCCTGCGGAAACTTCACGATTTTTCAATAAACTGTCCAACAATTGGGCACCGGTTACCGGCAACGCCTTTAATTGGTCATGGCTTAGGCCGACACCTGGTGTAATCGCGGCGATGAAAATACAAATGAGATCGACTTCCTCTTTGTTCAGTTTTTTTTGAAGGTCTTCTGCTTCTACAAAAACGGTTTTGGCCTCTAAATTTGCCTTTATCTCGTTTTTTCTTCCCTTTTTTTTAGGATGGGCGTCCAAAAGTACATCCGCCCACTCTTCTATAAAGTATACATCGGTTCCCTTGGTGTGCAGAAAGCGTAAGAGGGAAAGATCCCGATTCAATGAAGCCTTGATCAGGTGTGGCGGACCAAAATCCTCATGATGGTATTCTTCCGCTATCTGTGTAGCGATATGTATGGCTTTTTCTAATTCGCTGTTCATGTGGTATGCTAATTTCTATTAAGCCGTTGCGAAAGGTCCAAGGCCGTACTTAGTTTATTGATTTCTTTTTCGTATTCGGCGATCTGATCGTTCAGGTCCTTAATTTCTTCTCGGGCGTTCTCAACCTGTTTGAGGTCCCTCTTGGCATCGACCAATTTTTTGTAGGTCAAGATCAAGTTTTCGTACATACTGCGGTCTTCCAGAGAATCTTTTGGAATATCGCTCTTAAGGTCGATCAGATCGGCATTGATCGATTGTTCCAAAAAGAAGTAGCCTTCACGGGTCTTGTCCAACGAATCGATTTGTTTGTCTACCGATTCCAGAGACTTCATAAACTGTTTTTGATATAAAAATTCATATCTGATTTTCTGATTTTCGGCGCGCAATACCTCGTTTTCCTTCCAAGGCAGTTTATAGCTATAGAAAAAAGCCGTAAACAGCAGGCCTACAGTGATGACGAACATCAATAGGAAAAGCAGAAAGGATGAAGTGCGTTCTTTTTTGTTCAGTACTTCCATAGTTCGTGTTTTATTCAGCTAGGAAAGAAGGGCTGCCTCCGGATTTTCCCGATTTTTCTTTTACGATATTCTCGTTTACGAAAATACCCATATCCCTTCGTTTACCGATATAGTCTATTTGGGTAAGCACGGTCAACAATTTATCGATACCTTTCATGAATTCAGATGCTTTTGAAAGGGTTTGATAAAGGTCGTTATGGTGGTAGTCCATATTGATGATATCCGTGAAAATTTTCTCGTAATCACCACCCTTTAAATCGGTCCATTCTCCAAAATAATTGAAAAGCTGTTCCTTGTTTTCAGGAGAGGAAACGTCGACCGATCCCTTGAAAATTCGTCCAAAACTTACAATAATCTCCAAGAGCGCTTTGGGGTGCATGTCATGTTCTTCCCATTTCACCTTGGTAATCTGTTGTGCCAGATAACTGTATATAGTGTCCACTACCAACTTCATAGCGTCCGCTATGGGATTGTCGCTTTGTTTCGACATTATTTTTTGAACGATAAGGATGGCATTCCTTTCCGTCATCTTCAAAAAGTTCTCCGCTTCGTTGTAAAAATCCACCAAGGTTTCGTGCGAGCCGATAGTAACGCAAGGAGGAACATATTCGGCCGCCACCGTAAGCGCTTTTCCATCCTTTACTATTTTTCCAATGGGAATTTGGTTTCCGGCAAGACCGGATTTTTCCAGTTCCGACGAACCGATAAAGGTGAAAAAGTATCCGTTGGTAAGGAAAGGGAACCGCGGTGGAATTTCCTTGGCATCCTGCTCCCCAAATGCGACCGGATTTTCCAGATCCAGATTGAGTATTACAAAACCGGCCTCGGTTTTGGCCGCATCCAACTCTTCTACCACCATTTCGGCCTTTACCGGCGGCGTGCCAGCGGTTATTTCGACATGATGGCCGTTAGGGGTCAATGCCCGTAACGTTTTAATGGCCACTTTCAGCCCTTTATGGATGTCCAGGGTAATGCTCAAATCGTTCCCGTCGCCCATTGGGGAAGGTAACAAGCCGTGTCCATGCTTTCCGTTTCGGAACGCGATGGCATTTTTAACGCTGTTTTCGGCAAAGTCCTGAAGGCTTTGAAAATGTTCTTTCGAAATTTTCATGCCATCGACCCAGTTTATTTTGAATTTTTTAGTGTCTTCTATCATGCTAATTGGCTTATATTCTTTGGCAAACTACTATATCGCCGTCATTTAAGTTATTTTGCTCCACGGTACGTTCGGAATCTATATGTTTTGATGCGCCGTACCATTTTGGCTTGCTGTAAAAGTACCAACCATGGGGATCCCCCGAATTATCGGTCATTTCGATCTTAGTGCTGGTTTTTTTATCGTTGTAATCGTTGATGAAAAAAAAGAACAACCTACCAAATCCCATATCTTTTGGGGCTTTTGCCTTAAAGCTGGTGATTTCGTCGGAATTTGATTTTTTATGGAACATGAAGTTGAGCACGATCATGTTATTGAGCTCGTGGTGTTTGGGCGTTTCGTATTTTTTGCCCAAGGGATAGTACCATTTGGAGTATAATTTTACCGGGATGGAAATGGCGTACTTGTACAGGGCGAAAAAGCATGATGGGAGGGCAAATGCCGCTACGATAAGAAAATAGTAGGGGAGGTACGCCATGTCATTAAAGTAACTGGCGATCAGGATTACCGGTACTACTAACACAAACCCCGAAATGGCCGCAATGGCAACTTCCTTGAGGTTGTTTTCCGATTCAAATTTTTCAAAGGTCTGTCGGTATACAAAAACATGAATGGCGCCGAGCACGCCCGCAAAGCCCAGCATAGAAAAATAGCGTAACAATAGGGTGGTCTGTTTTAGGTTATACACGATGGCGATCAAAATACCCATGATGACCAAAATCGCTAACAGATAGAGATAAAATTTCTTTCGCCTAGGTTTAAAACCGGGTGTTTTTGAAGAAATTAGCCGTAAACACATTATGACCACGACCATGATGATTATAAAAGGCATAAGCGCCTCAAAGCTGATTAATCTTTTCAAGTAAGTTTTGATCATATGGTCCTAAATTGTTGCTGACAGGCCGAGCCTTCCTGAATAAACGGCATCGTCCATTATAAATTTTCTTTTGCTTTTGGCAACGGTAAAATCAATTTCAAAATCGCATTCAAAGGGCAATGTATGTTTTAAAAAAAAGCGGACCGCCGATATTATGGTCCCGTTGGGCAAATACGCCTCTATATGGTCGGGATGTTTGATATCTACTAACGTAAATAGATATTTTGGTAAAAACGTTTTTGGCGGACCGGAAGTCGCCATATTTACCCCAAGCCGCATCGGTTCTATGTCGTTGGGTTCGCCCAATGCGGAAAAATCGGATGTAATGGCGATGCGTTCTTCAACGATATGCTCCAATATCGTTTTTAACAACGGCAAATTTCCCGCTATCTTATACATAAAGGGCATCGTTTTTAAAATCTTTGCCGCCATTCGTTTTGGAATGGATGCATCCAACTGCCACAAATCGATCAAAAAGGAGACCAGTTCGGGGCTGCCCAATGATTTAAACGTTTCATCTTCAGATTTTTCTATGGCTACTTTTTGTAAGAAGAACTCCGATTCCAATGGTTTGAAAAACTTTCGTGCACGTTCCTCCTCCAACAACCTATTTTGATAATCCGCCACCATTGTAGGTACAAAAGAGGTGCTACTATAGGTAGTGTGAAAAAAACGTTCCGGAAAAATATTGTAAAAACCGCGTCTGCTCAAAACCACTTTTAGCGGATCTTTGTCGTCGATAGTGCCCTTTATTTCCGTTATGTCGTTTCCAAAACGTCTTTTGAAAAAATCATCGAGGGCAATGTCCAAATCGGTTTCCTCTTCCAAATAAGAAATAAAGGTCTCCGCCTTTAAATCAAAATCCAAATGGAACACTTCTTCACGGATGTTATGTCTTTCAGCCTGCGCCATTAGTTGTTTTTTGTGATGAATCGAGCACAGGCCACGTATTTATCTTGCCAATAGGCATCGTCCAAATTTGCGATTTCTACCCCACGTGGCGAATTGGATCCGGTAAATTTTCCGTTTTGAAGGTAAATGCCCACATGGGACACTACCTTATCCTTATGTCTTAATCGAAAGAATACCAGATCCCCCTCCTTTAGGTACTTTTGATTTTTAAAGTGGGCCTTGGTATCCATGTAAAACTGTTCTATGGATGTTCTGGGAATATCCTTCCCGTATACCTTTCTATAGATTTGTTGCACGTAGGAGGAACAGTCGACCCCGTTTCGGGTAGTGCCACCCCAATAATAGGGTGTTCCCAGCCAGTTGTTTATGGCCGCGTATAATTTTTCGTTCTCAATGGCGGTATCTTCCACCTCCAACAGACCGGCAAATTTTTGCCTTTCTTCAGGGGTGAGATAGCTGGTTTTTTTTACTTGGGCCTTTGGTTCGATAGGCGTTACTTTCGCCGCTTTTTTCTCGTTTTCCAGCCTTTTCGATTTTTCGATTTGCTGTTTGTAATAGGCATAATCGTTACCTCCCAATGTTTTTTTGGCACATGAGGTAAGCAACACAATAACTGGGAGAAACAACAGTTTTAATTTCATGAAAAGTATTGTACTTTTAAATGGCAATTTTAAGCCTCGAAAATTAGGGATTAATTATGAACAATAAAAGTATTAAAACCCACTTTGACCTAAACGTATTTCTTACTTTTTTAGTATTACTGATATGTGGTTTTGGTCTTTTTGCCTTTCGGGTAAACAGTAAGGTCGATTGTACCAATGTGGGCTTCGATGTAATTACGAATTCGTACACCACTGAAGATTTGATCGAATTTAAAAGTATGGATGCCTCCGGAGTGGATTGGGAGTGGGATTTTGGGGATAGTGACGCCAAAGCCTATCGTTCGGATGTGGTGCATCAGTTTAAGAAGGAAGGGACCTATGAAGTGGCCTTGAAAATGAACGGACAATGCGTAAGCTCCAAAAAAATCGTAATATCAAAACGAAAAAAATTGGTCGACCCCGAGCTGATTCCCAATATCGTTTTGCCGGAATACGTTCGCGTGGGACAAGAGGTGGTTTTTGAAAATAACTCGAGCTTTGCAAACTCGTGGCAATGGAGTTTTGGGGAAACCATGGCCATTGATGGTGACGGGCGTAAGGAGAAATACAGCTACAAGACACCAGGGGAAAAAACCATTCTGTTGGTAGTAAACGGTGACCGCAGGCACGAAGCCAAACAGCGAATTACGGTTTTACCGGAGTTGCGACAACGGCGGGAACGCAATCCGATAAGTAGGGTGGACCATATTGAAAATGTACTACAGCAAATTGACGATAAGCCCGCGGTCCAGGTAGAGGAAGAAGAGCAGGTGGCCGAGGCCCAGGCCGCGGAACGTGCGGCGCGCATTACCATAAGTTCCGACGAGATGCAGCAGTTGCTGATCGGTTATTCGGGAAGGAATGTAGATGACGTGGCCATACGAAATTATTTTTGCTACAGTAATATACCGGTATTCAGTAGCACGGGAAAACGATTTACCGTAAGCCAATTCTTTAAAGAAATACGCGATGTTAACAAACTTGAGGTGAAACAGATAAAAATGGTAAAAGACCAAACTACCGGTTGCGTAAAAAGTATGACCATTAACATGCGTACCAAAAAAGGACTGTTTTGGAAAACGTTTTGATCACCGTATACATGCAACTAAACATATCGCGATATTCTTATAACCGATAGATTTTAATATGAAAGTCGGTTAACGCAGTCCTGAACTACAAAGGCCGCCCTGAAGGGTGCTATTTGTATTCATAACTGTACTATTTGTCTCCTAGGTTTTTTACGGGCACCACCTACACATTTATACTGCAATCCCGGGAAGGAGGGCCGGCATATGCGCTTATCTTCCAAAAAAATGTCGTTATACTGACCTAAAAAGTAAGAAAAAAAGCGTTTTGTCGAAAAAATTTGGGAAGAAGCACCTACTTTGTTAATTTTGACCTGTCCGTTTGTGACGTTATATATATTTAATCAGGTATTATTTACCACAAAAACAATTTATTATGTCTTTTAAAGCAAAATTAAAAGTAGCAGGAAAGGAATTTACAATCTTGCATTGTTCTTACGATTTGAATCAGGAAGTAGATCCTACGGGTCGCCCGTCTTCCGTGACAAGAGGTGGTCGTATCCATTTGACCGTTGAATCTAACGGTGAAACTGGTTTTTTTGAGTGGATGACCAACAACTTCGAAAGAAAAGATGGAACAATCGTATTTGTAAAAAGAGATACGGAAGCTACTTTGAAAGAGGTTAACTTCAAAGAAGGTTACCTTATCAAGTACAAAGAAAACTTCGACTCGAGCGGTCAAAATCCATTGACCGAAAGTTTTGTGATTTCTGCCAAGGAGCTTAGCAGCGGTGGCGGAGAGCACGTCAACGAATGGGTATAGCCTACAAATTTTATATTGTGTAGTAAAAGGGGACAACTTTCTGTCCCCTTTTTACGTTTAATGACAAATACATTACTTGTGTTTCTGTATTTTTTGATTAATTTTAAAAATTAAAACTACATTTTATGGCTATAGATAACGTAGGCATCGGGGGTAACGAGGTAAAAGGAGACGCTAGTGAAGCGTTGAACGAAATACCACAGAACAGGACCTTGATCGCCGGAAAATTAACGCCCAATGCACCGGTAAAGCCCGAGGTAGTAGAGGGGTTGAATACCGTGGAGGATATTTTTGAACATTACGAACCCACCATCAAAATACCTTTCGAAGATAAGGATGGGGGTACCGTAAACGAGGAGTTGCGTTTTGAGAACCTAGGTGATTTCGGAAAAAAGGGAATAGTGAACAACAGTGTTTTCTTGAAAGAACTTGAAATTGAAAGTGACCAATACAAAAAAATAATCAAGCAGTTAAAAACCAATAAAATTCTTAAGGCCGCTTTGGAAGACGAAAGTGCCAAGCAATCGTTGGTGGATACTATTGATGCATTGATCGCCGAAATTAAAAATACCAAATAACTATATTCCAACATACATATGTCCAATACGCCAAATAAGCAAAAGGAGTCTCAGCTTAGTGATAAGCCTTACATAGAACAGATTAAGGACAAGTCGGATGATCTTGCCAAGTACGGAGGTTTCGATTTGTTGGAATCCGCCATTGACAATGTGCAGAACTTAAATCCGGACCGTAAGGCGAGGAGAAAAATGTTTCTCACCGAAAATAATAAGAGCTCCGAAAGGGACGCGCTTTTAAAAATACTTTCACTGTGGTCCGATACCTTAAAATCAGGTGAAGATATCATCGATTTGGTGCAATCCGCCGATGATAAGGCAAAACAGTCCCAAGAGGTACTTACAAAGAACTTAAAGACCGCCTTGGACGAGACTAGGGAATTGGAAACGTCCTATCGTTCAGTAGCCTTGTTCTTCAAGAATACCGATATGGCCTCCTTGAAGAACATTTCAGTAATCAATGCCGAAATGGACCAATTGACCGATTTGGACAATACCCGTTTCTTTGACCATGTACGGGAAGAGCTGGTTTCCAAATACGATCGTTTGGATTTAAGGGAGAACTATTCCCTGATGGTGTTACCGGGATATTTGGGGTCAAAATCGGTTGTGGACAAATGGGCCAAATTGGCACACGACAACAAGGTTACCCTAGTTACCGACTTTGCCCATTTGGACGAGCCGGACGATGTAATGGAAATGTTCGAGGCCGCGAATTTGGCCAGTGGCGATATGTACCTGTCCAACACCATAATGACCTGTAACTGGCTGGTCGGCCGTGGAAAACACGAAGAAGTAGGAGAGGACGACGATGTGCACGTGCCACCTTCGGGAGCATTGGCCGGTAAAATATATAAGACCCTTATGTCTCAGGTAACCGCCGGTAAAAAGCATGGTGGTTTAAGTGAGGTAGATGGTGTTCGTTTTGAACTTCGTAAAAGCGAAATAGCCAATTTGGAGAACCTGGGGCTTGTTCCCATGGTCAACGAATATGGAAAAGTAATGGCATTTTCCGCCAAAACCTTGTTCAACGGCGATAACTTGGGATTACAGACCTATTCCGTAGTGCGTGTTTTTGATTATGTAACAAAAGTCTTGATGGATTTCTTGAATAGAAGGGCTTTTGAAAACTTCAATGCGAAGACGAGAAAAGAAATTCAAAACCAGATCGTACGGTTTTTAGACGATATCTGCGGTCCTGATAAACTGATCGAAAATTTTGAGATTCGAAGGTTCGAGCAGGACATCAACCAAAAAGATAGGATTTTCTTGGACGTACGTTTGAAACCCTACTTTCCCGCCAAAAACTTTTTGATATCCATGGATGGTCAAAAAGGGGACGAAGGTGCCGAATGGGATACCGATTACAAACAGGCATAAGAAGTTTGCCGTAGTAGCGTTTTGTCTGGATTGACGCACCATTAAAGAATTTAAACCCATACACCCGAATGTCTTTTTTAGCAAAACTCATTGTTGATGGGCACGACTATAACGTGCTCCATTGTACCTATAATTTTGAACAACCGATGGATGGAACCGGAAAACCTTCCGGCAAGCCGTTGGGCGGCAGAATAATGGTGACCATAGAATCCCAGGGAAAGTTCGATCTGTTTCATTGGATGGCTTCCCCGGACCAAACGAAGGATGGTAGCATTATCTTTTTCAAGAGAGATGCCATGAGCCAATTACAGCGTGTAGATTTCACAAAGGCGTATTGCGTAAGCTTGGAGGAAGAATTCGATGCAATTGATGATGTGCCCATGCAAAAGCGATTGGTGATTTCCGCCAAATCGGTCAAAATCGGGGACATGAGTTTTGAGAACAGTTGGGGCGATTAATTTTTTTCGGAACGGAGTCCCTTTTCTTCAAAATGGGGCAGAATTCCTTCAGTAGTTTCTAATGTCAGTAATTTTGTAGCATATGGCGAGCATAGAAGAGTTAAAATTACGACATGATATGAAACGATGCCTCCGCAGGGCAAAAGCTTCTATGCGAAATTCTATCAAGGACGCTGAGGACAGTAACAAGTTGTTCTCCAAAAAAGAGGTTGCAAAAAAATTACAAGCTTCCCTAAAAAAGTCCATTCGTCAAGTACATGCGGCCAATAGCGTTTCAAAGCGTGTAAGAAGCGCTGGTGGTGTAGATTCCGATTTTGGTTCCGACTTTAAGGGTTTTGAAGGCCTATCCATTGAATTTCCCATATTGATCAATGGCAAAGTCAGTGACGATAGTGAACGAGGTGACGATTCGTATTGGAACAATGACTTATTGGCGACGATTTCCCGTGAAACGGGATATGGCTATGAGGATTTCAAATATGTGGACGGTGATCATGGAATGTGGTCAAAATCACGAAAAAACGCCGGTACTGCCAAGGGAAAATCAGATGCCTTAGCGGTTTGGGAAAAAATGAAAGGGTACCGGGACGATAACGGTAGGGTGACCGAACAGTTGCAATTTTTTACCCATAGCCGGGGTTCCGTTTTTGGAGCGGCCTATATGGAATCTTTAAAAAAGGAGGTCGCGGTTTTGGCGAAGAGCGAAGGCATCGATTTTGCCTATAATGTAGAGGATATGATCGTGTATTCCGTTAACATGGGACCACACCAGTCCAATAGCCTAAACTATCCCGAAAGCGGTGCGGTAAACGTGAACGTAAGCCATTTTAAAGATATCCTTTCGGGGAACGATGCCAAAGGAGATGTGATCAATATACACTCCAATGCCATTGATGATTCCGACGACGTCATTCTTGAACATGGAAACGGTACGTTCACGGAAGAACTGGAAGGAATCCTTGAAATTCTGGAGAATAACGATACCGCTAAGCTCAACCAGCTGATCGAACTGTACAAGGAAATTGAGCGAACAACGAAAAAAACCTCTAGAATTGATACCGGTTCGGGGCTGTGGGTAAAATAAGGGAGTATGACAGAGGACCAAATGTACCTTTTGGGAAGTGTTCTCCTTCTGCTTGTTCTTATCGCACTTTCCTACCGTTCTAACCGGAGGTTCGGACGAATCAATACCATCGTTTTCATTATATATGCAACCTTCATTACCGTAATGGGACTGAACTATTCCGAACATGGCAAAGCCCTTGTTTGGCTTTTCTTTGGATTATTCTTTTTGGCGGTCCACATCGCAGTAGTCAGTACCCATTTAATCCAATACTATCGTAAGAAAAGGGAACGCGAACGAAATTGATATCGCTTTATAGGGTCCAGGAGAAAAACGAATACCTTCTTCAATCGCCTTCCTTAATCGAAGCGTTTACAATTTTATCCTGGGAAAAGTATTGATACGGTTTTGGAACGCAAGATTTTAGTGAATTGTAGTTTAAATCCTCCAAAAACTTCCTTTTACCGATTAATTGGAGGTTTCTTTCGATGAGATTGATATTTTTGTACTATGGCATGGATAATGTTTATGCAAAGTATGCGTTTAACATAGAAAGTCAAGATACTCCACTAATGAAGTTGGTTTCCGTTGTTTTTTATACGATTATTACTTTTCTCCTTTTTGCGGTTTCACCGATACAGGGTCAGGCCCCGATACGTATCGCCACAAACGAAAACGTAACGGTAACCCTTTTCTTTCCTTCGAATGTGGAAAAGGTAATTCCGCCGGCGGTAAACTTTAAATTCGAATACGAGCCAAATTCCAATTTGGGCCTATTAAAAGGAAGGAAAGGTAATACCAGTAACTTGACCGTGATTACCCAAGATGGTCTTATTTTTTCCTTTGCGTTAAAGTATGATCAAGACGTTGAAGTGTTCAATTATGTTTTGCAGCCCGACCAGTCTATTGGAAACACAAAGGTAGTCTCCCGGGGTAATGACTCGGAGGCACCGAAAAATGAAAGAACACCGAAAAAGGAAAGTACACCGGAAAAAGAAACCACAACGGATGCTACATCTGCACCCAATACCGCCCCAACGGTAAACAAACCGCCGGCGGTATTGGTTCAAAAAGGACCGGTCACGGATGACCCGGTACTTGGGGATACCTTGGTAGGAGAAGATACTTCTTCTAACACTAACGATACCTATATCCCAAAACCTGTAGGTGGGGAAGGAGATATGTACGATGTTGACCGAGAAGAATATTATCGCTTGTTTTGCGAAAACAATTATCTACAAAAAACCATTTTTAAAAGAAGTTTCAGACAGAACAAAAAAATTGTGCTAAAGCTCAATAACATTTTAGTAGATCGGGAAGATATTTACTTTGTACTTCAAATAGAGAACAATTCAAAAAAGGAATATGCCGTTAATGGATTAAGTTTTTTTAGAGAATCGGGAATAGGCGATCTACAAAAAATATTAACTCCACGTTACAAATTCAATTTACAGCAAATTATTGATCCCGAGAGCATTAATGAGCTCGTTTATGTTTTTAAAAAATTTAGGATCAGTAGTAAGGAGCAAATTCATGTTGTACTTGATGAAGTTGATGACAATAGGATGGTAAGACTTCCGTTAGACTATAAACACGTAAATTTTCCGTCAAATTGAAGTACAGGCTTTTCTTAATTCTCGTTATTGTGATAGGGGCCCTAGGAACGGCCCAAAGCTATACCAACACTTTTTCTGCAAGTGGGGGGATTTTTGGCGATGGGTATGGTGGGGAATTGGCCTACAATACCAATTTAAGTGAGAATACGTTCACGCAACTCGCATTGAATGTCACATTAACGAATTATACTTCGGGTACCACCCAAATTCCGTATTCCAGCTACACGGCCAGCTATTCGTTTTTTTTAACGATATATAGCAGAAACCGAAAAATGCAGGCGCTGTCGATAGGTGCAGGGGCATTGGCGGGTTACGAAGCGGTAAATGGCGGTAATTCGGAGATAACCAATGTGGTATCGGTGCTCGGGGAGAGCAGTTTTATTTATGGTGGCGTACTTTCTGCAGATTTGGATATCATCATCAGTGAGCATATCTCCCTGGTATTAAAAACTTCACAGTTTTATCACGTGAATAGTGATTTTGGCAACTTTACCAATTACTCCGGTATCGGTCTGCGTTACTATTTTAATCTGTAATACGGAAAAAGGTATCTGCCTACCTTAAAACTTTTGTGTTTCAGTCTTGTTCCGTACATCTTTTATTCCATTTTTTTTGTAGCTCCTTTCAAGTGCGCTGCGGTTCGTCGTTGATTTTGAAATTTAAACGGAATAGTAAAAAGGATCCTTATCGATTACTTTCGTGATTCGTGGCCTTTCGTTACCTTTCGGGTCCTTAAAAAGGGTGGCCACGGTCGCTCGGACCAAATCAACATAGGTATCGTTAGACAATGACCGTAAAAACCATTTACCGTTTTTTTTCATACTTTCTTGTACTCTTGTTAATACTGTTGGCATGTACCAAAAGTGTTACGGTCTTTACGGAGGTAGAGTTTGAATTGTTGGAGCAAAGGGAAACGGATGGTTTTGTAAACCAGGGTTTGGCCACAACCTTTACCATTGTCCCAGAGGCGGAGTTGGAAGGGTATGAGTATCGGTTGGTGTACGAGGTGATGGAAGGTTCGGGGTATTTTGAGAATACCGAAGGGGAACGGCTCGAAAGTGGAAAAGGTTTTTTACTGGAGCCCTACAGTGCATCGCTGCTTTTTTATGGTACCGAAAAAGGGGTTCATACTTTAAAGATTACGGGCTCCGATAATTTTGGTATCTCTGAAGAAATTGAAATAGCATATACGCTTACCGATGTTCCCATTAACTGGAGCGCGGATAGTAGCGTTGCTCAATTGGAATTGGGGAAAGAGGAGCCGATAACGTTGGTGTTGGGTCCTGCGACCACCGACCTTGCGACCACATACGAGGCCAACTACACAATTTCAGAGGGTAGTGGTGCTGTTTCACCTGCGGAAGCTGAGGGGTATGCCCCCAACACATCATTTACGGATATTGTACCGGGAAGCTACCCATTGCTTTTGGTGGCGGAGGCGTTGGGACCGCTCGAAATTGTTTTTAACCTGATTGATGCCAATGGGCAGGAACTGCAGACGGCCTTGCAATTTGAAGTGGTACAGACCATTCCGGTTATTTCCATCGATTTGGGCGAGCATGATGAATTGGACATGGAAGTGGGGGGAACGATCGACTGCCCCGTTACCTACGATCCGGAAAATGCTACTGACCAAGAAATTATTTGGAGCTCAAGTGATCCCGATATTGTTAGCGTAAACGAGCAGGGTGTATTCACCGCTGTGGCCATTGGGACGGCTATAATTACCGCCACCGCTGCTTCGAATCCGGATGCCGAGGACCAAGTTACGATCAGGGTTGTGGAAGCGGCAGGAATCCCTGTTACCGGTATCAGTGTGGCGGAAGAAGATCCAGCGTCAACAAGCAATGTAAGACAATTAATAGCAACGGTTACCCCCGATGATGCCTCCGAACCAAGGGTAGGATGGTTTTCCGAGAATGTAGATGTCGCAACCGTCGACGCGGACGGTCTGGTTACAGCACTGTCGGCAGGTACTGTCACCATTATTGTCAGTTCGTTGTCCAACCCGGAAGTAAATACCGAAATAGCGCTGGTATTTACGGAAGAATCGCTTCAAAACGGAACCGATATTCTTGCTTTTTCCTTACCTGTTCAAAACGGTGCCAACTTGGATGCCGATACACATACCATAACGGTCAATGTTGCAGATGGAACAGCCCTCAATGTTTCGCCTGCAACTTTTTCGCTATCACCTGGGGCAACAAGCACTCCGACGGGTACGGAAGAACAAGACTTTAACAGCGCGGTGGAATATGTTGTTGTTGCGGGCAACGGGGATTCCCAACTTTGGACCGTAAACGTGACGGTTTCACCTTCCGGTGAAAGTGCTGAAAATGATATTACTACGTTTCGAATTCCCGGTCAGCAGGGTGCCAGTATCATCGATAACAATGCCGGAACGATCGATGTCAGTGTTCCCGATGGAACGGTATTGGAAGTGGTACCCGATCAGCTAGTCGTATCTGATGCGGCCGTGATTTCTCCATCGGCCGATGCGCTGCAAGATTTTAGTACGGAGGTGGTATATACCGTAACCGCAGAAAATGGAGATGAACGTATTTGGACGGTTACGACCACGGTGTTGGCCCCTACTGGAAGTAACGCCAATGATATTACGGCATTCTCACTTCCTGTACAGAACAGTACTTCCATCAACACAACAGACCATACCATAACGGTAAACGTGACCGACGGTACCGATTTAAATGTAGCTCCGGCAAATCTCTTGATCTCCCCAGCGGCAAGCATTGCTCCAAATCCCGCAGTCGTACAGGATTTTTCGTCCTCTGTTTTGTATACGGTGACTGCAGAAAATGGATTACGACAGCAATGGAACATAAATGTGACCGTATCTCCCCCTACGGGAAGTGTGGAAAATGATATTACCGCGTTTGAACTCCCCGGTCAAAATAGTTCGTCGATTGATGTTGATACCCATATCGTAACCGTAAATGTACCTGACGGTACCAACCTTAATGTAGCTCCCGCGGTACTTTCCATTTCTATGGGAGCGGCGGTAACGCCTTCTGGACAACAAGTCCAGGATTTCAATACCGCTGTCGATTATTTGGTAACCGCGGAAAACGGTACGGAACAGAATTGGACGGTCAATGTTACCGTTGCGGCAAATCGTCCTCCTGTGGCCGCTAACGATGTACTAGGCGCCCAACAAGGGGTTGCAACCCTTTTGGACGTATTGAACAATGATAACGACCCCGATACCCCTACAAGTGAATTAGTAATTACCGCTATAGGTGGCATTACGCCCAACAACGCCGGTACCGCTGTCATCGAGGGCAACCAAATACGTTTTACTTCGTCGGGGACCTTTGTTGGTAACGCGGAATTTACCTATACGATAAACGATGGTAACGTCGGTAACGACGACAGTGCTTCGGTTACGGTTGAAGTCAGTGCCGTTTCCATACCCGTGGAACAAATTGTATTGACCCCTGACAACCGTATGCTGGATATTGGGGCATCCGTACAATATGTAGCCGAGATTACGCCAACTACCGCCACGGACCAAGGGCTTGATTGGACCTCTTCGGATACCGATGTCGCTACAGTTGACCAGAATGGATTGGCCACGGCAGTGGCAGCGGGTACGGTTACGATTACGGCTACGGCAAGGGACGGAAGTGGGGTACAGGGAAATGCTTCCCTTGGGGTAAACCCACCTACTATATTGGTAGATATGATAACCGTGTCGCCAGCGAATACTACCTTGGAAATAGGCGAAACGCAGCAAATGACTGCCGATGTGCAACCGGGCGAGGCCAATAACCGGACGGTAACCTGGTCATCTTCAAACGATAATATCGCCACTATAGATGCGAACGGTGTGGTCACTGCCATTGCCGGAGGATTTGTTAATATTAGGGCTACGGCCAATGATGGAAGTGGTACGCAGGGCACAACGACGGTAACGGTACCCCCCGCGAATCAAAATCCAAATGCGGATGCCGGGGAGCCGATAACGATTACCTTACCGGATAATGCAATAACGCTCGACGGACGTTCCTCCACTGATGGTGATGGATTTATTTCGTCCTATTTATGGTCGCAAGATAGTGGCGGTACGGCTACCATTGCAACTCCGGACAACTTCCTGTCATCTGTTACCGACTTGGAAGAAGGTGTGTATGTGTTCCGTCTTACTGTTACCGACAATAATGGGGGCGTAGGCACCGATACGGTCACGGTAACCGTGAATCCCGAAAATCAAGCACCTACGGCTGAGGCGGGGATAGACCAGACAATTACCTTACCGATCAATTCGGTAGACTTATTGGGTATGGGTACTGACAACGACGGGGTAATTGCCTCCGTACAATGGCAGCGAGAGATTAATGGTGTTTTCACGACCATAGCCGCGGATGCCGCAACCTCGGTATCAAATTTGGAAGAAGGAGTTTATACGTTTCGATTTGAAGTAGTTGACGATGATGGAGCAATAGGTTTTGATACCATGACCGTTACGGTAAATGCCGCTGCGAACACTGCGCCTGTGGCTACAAATGACGCGTTTAGCGTAAATGAATCCGGTACCTTGAACCGTTCGCTTCTTTCGAACGACTCCGATGCGGATAACGATGACCTGACCGTTGACCGTATTGCCAATAGTTCTGCGAATGTGGGGGTTGCGGTAGGAGGAAGTAGTGGCGGACTCTTCACCATCAATGAGGGGGGCAATATGTCCTTTGATACCAATGGGGATTTTAACGCATTGAACAACGGTGAAACACAACAAACGACTATTACTTATAGCATAACGGATGGGAACGGAGGTTTTGATACGGCCACGGTAACTATTACGGTAACCGGCGTAGACGCCCCGGACAATACCCCTCCGGTAATTGTTCTTAACGGCGCCAATCCTCAGGAGCTTACGGTAGGGGATGACTATACGGAGTTGGGTGCTACCGCATCGGACAACGTAGATGGCGACATAACGGGAAG
>NZ_JBNGOP010000016.1:21702-123307 GCF_050589625.1 Maribacter sp. 2-571
CGATGCTTCCTCTGTCAATACTTCCGTGGCAGGGAACTACACGGTGACCTATAATGTGAGCGATGCGGCAAATAACGCTGCCGTACAGGTAAACCGTACCATAAGTGTAAACAATGCCCCGGACAATACCCCTCCGGTAATTGTTCTTAACGGCGCCAATCCCCAGGAGCTTACGGTAGGGGATGACTATACGGAGTTGGGTGCTACCGCATCGGACAACGTAGATGGCGACATAACGGGAAGCATCGTAATCGATGCTTCCTCTGTCAATACTTCCGTGGCAGGGAACTACACGGTGACCTATAATGTGAGCGATGCGGCAAATAACGCGGCCGTACAGGTAAACCGTACCATAAGTATAAACAATGCCCCGCTTAACGCGAATGCTGGACTTGACCGAACATTGGATAGTAGTAGTGTTAATCTTAATGGGACACAATCAAGTGGGGGGGTAGCTCCACTTTCTTACCAATGGAGTTTGCTTTCGAGGTCGCCAGGTGCTTCTATCCCCACCATTACTAATGCCACAAGTGCCATACCTACAGTTTCGAACATGAACAATGTAGGAGACTATACGTTCGAATTAGAGGTAACGGATAACGTTGGCACAACCGATACTGATACGGTAAGGATAACGAGGATTATTTCGACGGAATGCCCTGATCCAAATAATCCTCTTTGTTGTGATGATGGAATTGATTGTCAATGAAGTGATTTAAACTTTTTTGGATTGAAGCGATTCCGATGCTTTGGGACATGATTTTTTGCTCTTTTGAAGCCTTTTTTGAGTTGCATAGCCGGGCTACGGAAGGAAAATAAGTCGAAAAAAGTGTGAAAAGAATCATTTTTTAACCTACCGACGGTTTGGGAGAAAAAGTTTAAACCACTTCAAAACGTGAAAAGTAAAAATAAAGCACTTTTGACCTTATTGTCAACTAATATAATTCCAAATGGTCTTGTTTTGACTCAGTTGGGCATAAGTGTCCCGTATGACCCGATTTTCGGGATGGCCAAGTGCGGGATCTTCATTTAGGGTTTTAATGGCGTAATGCCGCGCGGTCTGTAAGATGGCATTGTCCTTGATCAAATCGGCAATTTTTAATTGTAAAACCCCACTTTGCTGGGTGCCCATTAGGTTACCGGGTCCCCGAAGTTTCAGATCGACCTCCGCAATTTCAAAACCATCATTGGTCCGGACCATTGTTTCCATTCGGGTCTTTGCTTCGGAGGATAACTTATGTCCCGTCATCAAAATACAAAAACTTTGATCCGCACCCCTACCGACACGCCCGCGTAACTGGTGTAATTGGGATAGTCCAAAGCGCTCGGCACTTTCAATGATCATAACCGAGGCATTGGGTACGTTTACACCCACCTCAATAACGGTGGTGGCCACCATAATTTGTGTTTCGCCCTTTACAAAACGGTCCATCTCATAGTCCTTGTCGGCCGGTTTCATTTGCCCATGTACAATGGAAATTTGATAATCGGGTAGGGGAAAGTCCCTCGCGATACTTTCATAACCATCCATAAGATCTTTATAATCCAGCGCCTCGGATTCCTGGATCAAAGGATACACGACATACACTTGGCGGCCTTTTTTTACTTCATCGCGAACAAACCGGAATACCTTTAAACGATTGCTATCGAATCGATGTACCGTTTTAATGGGTTTCCTACCTGGCGGTAGTTCGTCGATAACCGAAATATCCAGATCGCCATAAAGGCTCATGGCCAACGTTCGAGGTATGGGAGTGGCCGTCATGACCAGTATATGGGGCGGAAGGGTGTTTTTGTGCCAGAGTTTGGAACGCTGAGCCACACCAAAACGATGTTGTTCATCTACTATGGCAAGGCCTAGGTTCTTAAATTTCACCTTATCCTCCAAAAGGGCATGTGTTCCGATCAAGATCTGTAGGGAACCTTCCTCCAATTGTTCGTGCAACGGTTTGCGAACCGACTGTTTAACCGAACCGGTCAGTAGGGCACACTCAATTCCGGTTCCTTTTAAAAGTTGCTGAATACCATTGTAATGTTGTGTTGCCAGAATTTCGGTCGGGGCCATCAAACAGGCTTGAAAACCATTATCTATGGCCAAAAGCATGATCAATACCGCAACAATCGTTTTTCCGGAACCTACATCGCCCTGCAATAATCGGTTCATCTGGGCATTACTACCAAGATCTGCGCGAATTTCCTTTACCACGCGTTTTTGGGCATTGGTAAGTTCAAAAGGTAAAAAATTATTGTAAAAATCATGGAACAAGGTACCTACACGATCGAAGGGTAGCCCCTTTATCTTTTGTTTGCGCAACTGTTTTTTCGCGATAAGTTGTAACTGAATGTAGAACAATTCTTCGAACTTCAATCGAAACTGGGCCCTTGCCAACAACGCTTGGCTTTTGGGGAAATGTACATTGAAAATGGCCTCACTTTTGGATAATAACTTTAAGGCATCCAATAGCCATGGCGACAGGGATTCGGAAAATCGACCTTTGGTCTCCATAAAAACCTGCTGCATCCATTTGCTGATCACCCTATTGGTTATTCCTTTATTGCTCAGTTTCTCTTTAGAAGGATACACCGGTTGCATGGCTATTTTAAGGCCGTTTTTATGTTCCGACACCAACTCCATTTCCGGATGGGGCATCGAAAACGAATTGTTGAACCAATTGCATTTTCCAAAAATGACATAAGGCGTGTTCAGTTTTAGGTTTTCCCTGATCCATTTTTGTCCCCGAAACCATACCAGTTCCATTGTTCCCGTATCGTCAACAAAGGTAGCGACCAATCTTTTTCCCTTTTTTTGGTCAATGGTTTTGATATTGACAATTTTGCCCACCAGTTGTACCTCGGCGCTGTTGCGCTGTAGTTGCGCCACCTTGTAGTATTGGGTTTTGTCGATATAGCGGTTAGGGAAAAAGTTGAGCAAGTCCGAAAACGTCGCAATTCCTAGCTCCGATCGTAAGGTTTCGGCCCTATTCGGACCAACTCCTTTAAGGTAGGCGATAGGCGTTTGGAGCAGTTGGGCGTTCATAAAACGAATTTAGCGCATCGATAGACGAAGTGCAACAAACGAAAATGGTAAATTTGGATTATACTTGAATTCGATTATGGTATTTCGTTTTTTTATTGGTTTCTTTTTTTCGGTGCTAGGTTTGCTTGCACAGCAACAACCGAGCGTAGACTTTCTTACCGCGGACATTTCCGTCCAAGTCCATCCGGAAAGCAAAAGCTTATCAGGTGCCGTTACCTATACATTCAAGGTAATCGAAGGAATAGATTCCGTTTTTTTGGATGCACATCATATGAATTTTTCCGAAGTCCGACTGAACCGTAAAAAGGTGGGACACACGGTTTCCGACGAAAAAATTGTTTTGCACCATAATCTAAAAAAGGACAAAGCGTATACGTTGGACCTCGCTTATGAGTGCACCCCAAAACAAACCGTGTACTTTATCGGTTGGTCCGACGCCGTTACGGGAAACGAGCAGGTTTGGACGCAGGGCCAAGGAAAGTATACCAGTCATTGGCTGCCCAGTTTTGACGACATGACCGAGAAGGTGCAGTTTCAAATGACCCTGACGGCCCCGAAAAACCTTAGGGTAATCGCCAACGGCAAACTTACGGGTTCCAAGAACGCTTCGAAGGATGAAAAGCAATGGAGCTATAGCATGCAAGAGCCCATGAGCAGTTACCTTTTGGCATTTGCCATGGGAAACTATAATTCGCAGGCCTTGGTTTCCGAAAGTGGTATTCCGTTGGTCAACTATTATTATCCAGCGGATAGCCTGCGCGTTGAACCGACATACCGGTATACTACCCGAATTTTTGACTTTTTGGAGAAGGAAATCGGGGTTGCATACCCTTGGCAGAATTACAAGCAGGTTCCCGTAAAGGACTTTTTGTATGCAGGAATGGAAAATACCGGTACGACGCTTTTTTCCGATAGTTACGTAGTGGATTCCATCGCCTATATAGATGTGAACTATGTGAATGTAAATGCGCATGAGCTGGCACACCAATGGTTCGGTAATTTGGTTACGGAAACCGATAGTGAAAACCATTGGCTGCACGAAGGTTTTGCTACATATTATGCCTATTTGGCAGAGAAGGAACTTTTTGGGAACGATCATTATTACTGGAAGTTATACCGTTCATACCGAAGGCTCCGCCAAAAGGTGGAAGAGGGCGAGGGTGAAAGTTTGTTGGATGCCCATGCCAGTAGCCTTACATTTTATGAAAAAGGGGCTTTGGCGTTACATATGCTGCGAGAGAAGGTAGGGGATGCCAATTTCCGTAAAGGGATACAAGTGTATCTGCGCACCTTTGCCTATAAAAATGCAACAGTATCCCATTTTTTGGACATCATGGCCTCCAGAAGCAAAACGGACCTAACCCAGTTTAAAAACGATTGGTTGGTCAGTACCAAGTTGCCGGGGGAAGCACTAGAAAGCAGTTTGCAAAAAGGAGCGGCATCGCTTCGCTTACTGTTTGAAATGGAAAAGCGCAACGCCGCTCCGGAAAAAGATTCCCTGGATGATGTAGACTATTGGAACAAAACGGAATCCGTGCATTTTAAGCGGTATCTGATATCGGAACATGCACCGACCATATCGCCGGAAATTGTGGAGTTGGCCTTTGCTGCCGATACCATTCCTTTGCGCCAATCCCTAGTAATGGTCGATGATATTTCAAAGTACCCTAAAGAAAAAGTAGTCTCTTTGTTGCAGGATAACAGTTACCGTACCATAGAAAACGCACTGCTACAATTATGGGTAGCTTACCCGGAAGACAGGTCCCAATATTTAGAGGCAACAAAGAACGTTGAGGGATTGCCCAACAAAAACGTACGATTGTTATGGCTGACGTTGGCGTGTTTGACCGATGGTTATAACGGACGGTTGACCAAGCAATATTTTGATGAGCTACAGGGCTACACCTCAAGTATTTATAGTACGGAAACCAGAAGAATGGCGTTCGGGTATTTAAACGAAGCGTTTGGCTTTACCGATACCAACTTGCTGGATTTGATGCAGGCCACTGGCCATCACTCCTGGCAATTTAAAAAATTTGCACGTGCCCTGTTAGACGTTTTATTAAAAGATGACGTTTATAAAGAACGGATAGCAGGGCTGTTGAAAACACTTGAAAAGAACAAAACCAGCTATTTACAAAATAAATTAGATTGATTATGCGCGCATTGGTCATTTCAGGAGGCGGTAGCAAAGGTGCTTTTGCAGGCGGTGTTGCCCAATATTTGATGCAAGAATTAGGGCACCGGTACGATCTTTTTTTAGGAACTTCTACCGGAAGCCTTCTCATTTCGCATTTGGCATTGGAAAAAGTAGAAAAGATAAAGCAGGTATATACTTCGGTAAATCAAAAGAGCATTTTCAGTATTTGCCCCTTCAAGGTAGAAAAAAAGTACGGGGTATTGAATATCAGCATCAACCATTGGAACGTATTGAAAAATTTCTATGCCGGACGAAAAACGTTTGGGGAAAGCAACAACCTGTTGGCGTTGATCAAGGATAGTTTGACCGAAGAAGAGTTCAAGACCTTAAAAAACGGACCCACCGATATTATTATTACGGTTTCCAACCTTTCCTTGAACCAGGTGGAATATAAAAGCATCAATGACTTTGATTATGAAGAATTTTGCGAGTGGATTTGGATTTCATGCAACTATGCCCCGTTCATGAGTCTGGTTCGAAAGAATGGATGTGAGTATGCCGATGGTGGTCTGGGTAATATGGTACCGATCGAAGAAGCCGTAAAACGTGGGGCTACCGAGATTGACGTCATCGTTTTGCAAACGGAGGTCAACCATCTCAATCGAATGCCCTCTAAAAATCCATTTTCGTTACTCACTACCATTTTTGAGTTTATTCTCGACAGGATCGAGTATCAAAATATTCGGATCGGGAAACTGGTCGCCAACCATCATGACGCCATTATAAACTTTTATTATACCCCTACAGTATTGACTACAAATTCCTTGATATTCGACAAGGAGAAAATGACGGCTTGGTGGGAGAGTGGTTATAATTATGCCAAATACAAAAACGTAGAACTGAATCAGATCGAACCAGAGCTGGAACAAACGGTAACGTCCGATACAGGAAACGTAGTGCCGTAATAATCGAGATATTTAGGACTTATATTAAACCCCGTATGTACATGTTTTGCTATTTTTTTTATACTTAGTTGTGATCAGTTTTATTCTTTAAGAAACCACGATTTTTCATTCAGTTCCTTTAAGCTCTTAGCTGGATTTCCATTTATTTTTGTCATTTTTTTACAAATTTGTTCAAAATTGGCATTTTGAATATAGGCGATATCAGTTATAAAGTCCGTTTCGCCAAATCCACCAGCTCCAATCAGTATTTTATTTGAGGACCGAAAGACTTCGCCTAATTCTGTGATTATCTTAAATAAATCATTCGATATACTTTTCTCAGTTAAGTATAAACTTGAAAACCTCTCGACGCATCCAATGCAGACTACATTTTTGTATATGTTAATATTAAAACTGTCGCCTTCTCCAGTTACATATTCAGGATTTTCTTTATCAGCCTCTATTTTAGTAATCCACCAGTTACCATTTACTTTTTTGGTAAATGTTCCGCTTTTCTCTAGATGAAGATATTCAGGTTTTACTTTTTCGAAGACACCATTCAGTTTTTCAGTAACTTCCTTAACTGAATAATCTTTTTCTTTCGGAATTATACAGTCAATATGCGTTCCCATTTAATTAATCACAATTTGTAGATAAATTACATTCTTACTGCATGACAGTAGTAGTTTTAAACAGCTACAATATTAGTCCGTCGTTCTAAAACGATAGTATGTTTTCGCGGCAGATGGGCGTTACCAAAGGTCGCCCACTTCTTTTTTGACGAAAGCCAAGGCGGTGGCCGAGGGCGAACTCTTGTCCATGGTTTCCGTTAAAACATCTTCTCGTAGTTTATCGGCAGAGTCGGTTTCGCTCATACCAGCCTTACGGATCATCTGAATGGTCGCACTCTTGGCCGCTTTAATCACGTTCCAACATTCATCGGTCATATAAACCTGTTGTGATAAGTTATGCTCGAATTCGGTCTCAATGCTTTGGATCAATAAATTTTCGTAAGCATTTTTATCTGCGGTTTTTGGCGCGACCCGCACTACCAAACTAGGTATCGCAATGCGTTCTAAAAACAACGCCATACGCTCGTAGGCCTGTAGCCGTATCGGAAGAGTGTTCTTTTGGGTATCCTTGTGCAAAAGAAAACGCCTTCTGCCATCCTCATTTTTGGTATGCAACTTAAAAAAATAGAATGCGACAACGCCGGTAACTACGGCGGGCAACAAGAAGCCGAACATTTGTAGAATTTGTTCTCCTTTCATTTGATGGTGTATTTAGTTTTTTTGGTTGTAGTTCAATATCATGTTGTACAACGAATATTTTTTTCAAAAAGTATTTTACCAAAGTGAAATCGGGTACGATTTACCGGCCCTATTCTGTTTGGAAAACATCCCATATTTCGTGCTATGTTCAAAAAGTCCATTGGCCATGGCGGTATCATCCCTCTAACAGGAAGCAATACGATGGTCCGTTCTTACGTTATTGAAGCAATCTATAAGACATTCAGAAGTATGGGAAAATACGTTGTTTTTTCGTTTATTCTTTTTATCGGACTATTTTCGAACTGTTCGGATGACTCCTCCATGGCCGAAAATGATGAAGAGGTAGTTGTACCCCCTGAAAATGAGGGATTGGACGAAACCCCGGAAGAGGACGGTATGATGGACGATATGCCGACCCCGCTTACCACAAATTTAAAAACCTATATTTTCGGACATAGTCTAATTGTTCACGACCCTCCCTTGATTCCGACCCCAAGCAACGAGACCACCGTTCCGCATTGGTTGCATGTGCTTTCGGAAGCTGGTAATATGGATTTTTCCGTATCCGGTCAATATGGTTTCTTGCCCCAGCACGCAAACTTACCACCAATTGCGCAGTGGGGGTTCGATGTGGTAACTCCCGCCTGGGATTCGGATACCGAAACCTTCGCGCAGGCCAATTTTAACACGGTATTGCTCACCGCAGGAAACTTTGTGCAGTACCGCCCGTCAGACCTACCTTATGAAGGGGACAATCCGAATAATTTTTCCCCGGAATCGGCTACACTCCAAATTTTCGATTGGGTGTCGGAACAGGAACCTGGTGTTCCCTTTTATATTTATGAGAACTGGCCCGATATGGCCCCGTTTATGGAGCAATTTCCTCCGACAGATACCGAATTTGAGAACTACAATACCTATTTACGTAGTGACTTTCACGATTGGTGGTTGCAGTATTACCAAAATTTAAAAAATGCGCGTCCGGATCTAACGATACAAATGATACCCGTAGGCCCTATTATCGGAAAGTTACTTACCGAAACATCCTTGAATACCATACCCGTAAACATGTTGTATGAAGATGATGCGCCCCATGGGCGTCCCACGATTTATTTTTTGGCAGGCCTGATCAATTATATGGCCATGTACGGTATACCGACCGAGGCAGATTTTCAGGTGCCTGAAACGGTACATTCGGAAGTGCGCGAATCATATGCGACCCTGGTTCCCTTTATTTGGAATGAACTACAGCAAATGGAAGACGCCGATGGAGCGAATTTAGTATTTCCCGAAACACCTTAATTTTTCATGTTTTTACGGACCATGTTGTAAAAATCATCGAACTTCGGGTGTATTTTAAAATTGACACCCTCTTTAAAGTTGCCGTCTTTTCCTATGGCCATTAGCCTATTTGGATCTACCTGAAAGTTTTTTTGGAGTACCGCGGCAACCGTATTGGCTTGGCGGGTGGCCAAATCGATATCACCGGTCATCGTCAATCCCTCTACTGTAAGGGCCATTGCGGGGTTTGCTTTTAATATGGCCGCTATTTTTCCGATCCAAGGTTCACTATTGGCGTTGACGTTACTGTCCGTATCGGAATTGAACAGAGTAGTAAGACTTTCAGAAACAACGATTGCCCCATTGGATACCGTGATTTTTGCGTTTTCTCCCAACGATTGTTTGGCATTTGTCAGTACCACCAATGCCGTGGAATCGTTACTGGCAATAGCATCGGTAATCGATTTAAGTTGGGCTTCTTTTTCGGCCAGACTTTCCAGTGCATTGTTGATGTTCTGGGAATTTTTACTGGACACTTCCGCGAAACTGGTTAAATTTTTAAGCAAGGTGGCATTGGCATCCTGAAGCTCGTTGACCTGACTTTCCAATGATTCTGCCTTTGCGATATTGACCCTGGAATCTTTTTGTGCTTCAAAAACCAACCCGTTCACGGAATCGAGCTGTGATCTTAGCGCATTATTTTCTGTAATTAGCTCACTTTTTTTTTGAGCGGTAACGGTAGCCCAGCTTCCAAAAATTAAAAGGAATAAAAGTAGTGGTCGTTTCATGTATAGGCTTTTAGATTCAGTTGCTTTTTGATGCGCAGGCCAAAACGGCAGTGCTTTTAGTTTTTTGGCAAAAATATAATATCCCAAATGAATTATGAAATGAGCCATAACAATTCTTGATACCAACCGAAATGATTATTGGTGAATTACATCTGACCATTAAAAAACAATAAATATTAACAGATGAAATATGGCGTATTTTATGCCATTTCATTATAATGGAATGGTGAACAAGGTTGCGAACACCCTTTCATTTGTACAGAAGCGAAAACGAAAGAAATGCCACGATATTATCCTACATTAGTGGTTTTAGTGCGTTTTCCGCCAAGATGCGGACAGTTGCCCAAATGTTCGACCGATGTGAAGGGTACCGGTGTTTTTTCGTATCCATAGGTGGTCTTTAAATTCCGGTTCAGGTCGATATCGTCCACATTTACTTGTACATCTTGCATGGAAAACTGACAGGGATGTTCATAACCTGCCGCATGTGTTATTTCTAAAAGCTCCTTTTTAAAGGTTTTAAAGTATTGGGCCAATCGATCACTTTTTAAAGGGATATCGATACCCCGTTGTTTCCATTTGCTCTGTGTGGCAATACCGGCCGGACAGGCGTTGGTATGGCATACTTGGGCCTGGATGCAGCCAATGCTCATCATCGCCTCTCGTGCTACGTTAATACAATCCGCTCCCATGGCGAAGGCCATGGCCGCCTTGGCGGGAAACCCGAGTTTACCGCTTCCGATGAACACGATTCTTTCGGTAAGCTTGCGTTCCTGAAAAACCCGATAAAGACTCGAAAAGCCATAAACCCAAGGCAGGGAAACATGATCCGCAAAGGATGGGGGTGCGGCCCCCGTACCGCCCTCACCGCCGTCAACGGCTATAAAGTCGGGCCCCTTTCCGGTCGCTACCATTAAATCGGCCAAAACCTCCCATTGATCCAATTTTCCTATAGCGCCCTTAATGCCAACGGGCAATCCGGTCTCTTCAGCAATATCCTCTATAAATTGTAACAGTTCGGGAATGCTGCCAAAGGCTTTATGGGTAGCGGGCGAAAGCACGTCTTTGCCCACTTCAACGCCCCTGATTTCAGCGATTTCGGGAGTAATTTTAGCACCCGGTAACACACCGCCCTTTCCAGGTTTGGCCCCTTGGGAGAGCTTAATTTCGATAGCTTTGATACAAGGGTTTTCGGCCACCAGTTTTTTCATTTTTGGCATTGAAAAATTCCCGTCCTCGGACCGTACGCCAAAATAACCGGTACCAAAATGGAACACCACATCACCGCCTTGTTTGTGGTAAGGCGACAATCCGCCCTCTCCCGTATTATGGTACGCATCGGACTTTGCCACCCCTTTGTTTAGGGAGGTGACCGCCGCGGCCGACAACGAACCGAAACTCATGGCCGATACATTGATTACCGAAGCTGGCCGAAACGGTTTTTTACGACCGTTGTGGGCACCCATGACCTTGGCGCAGGGCACAAACGATTTATCCGTTGCGTTCGGGTGATTTTCCGAAACCGTGTACCCCATCATCTGGTTTTTAATAAAAATGTGGTGGTGTGCATAAATGTCACGGTCGGTACCAAAACCTTCATAGTTGTTTTCTTGTTTGGCCGAGGCATAGATCCACCCTCTTTCAATACGGTTGAAAGGGAGTTCTTCCCTATTGTTGGCCACAAAATACTGGCGCATTTCCGGCCCGATGCTCTCCAACCAGTATCTTAAATGCCCCACGATCGGATAGTTATGGGATATGGTGTGCGCTCTTTGAAAAAAAATATCACGTATGGCCACGATGGCCAATACTCCCAGTAACCACAGATACCACGGGATATTACTTAAAAAGGCTAAAAAAGTCTCCATAGGTACCTTTTGGGGTTATGTTCCGTTTTTTTCTATTCAATTGTTCAGGTAATCCAAACTCATTTCGGTAAGCGTTTTAACACCCAATAACAAACCGCTATCATCGATTAAAAAGTCAGGGGTGTGGTGTGGGAACGATTCGGTATTTCCCGGTGTCATTCCGCCCAGGAAAAAGAAAAATCCAGGCGCTTCCTTTTGGAAATAGGAGAAATCCTCGGCACCGGTAATCGCTTTTTGCAATTGTACATTTTCCGCTCCGGCAACACGTTGCATCGTTGGGAGCATTTGTTCTACCAATGCCGGTTCGTTATAGGTGATTTCGGTGGCTTCCCTAATTTCGCAGGTAGCTTCCCCACCGTAAGCTTTCGCTATAGTCGATACCATTTCTTTCATACGTCGGTTAATGTGATCCTTCATATCATAGTCCAAGGTGCGAATGGTCCCGATCATTTCGGCACTTTCGGGAATAATGTTAAAACGGATGCCACTTTTTATTTTACCCACGGTAATTACGGCGGCCTCATTGGTCAATTCCGATTCACGACTGATGATCGTTTGAAGGCCATCGATAATTTTCGCACTGATCAGAATAGGGTCGACACCCGACCAAGGTTGCGAGCCGTGACTTTGTTTCCCCTTCACCTTAATGGTGAAACTTTGCGCGGCGGCCATAATTCCACCCGCTTTATAACGGATTGTTCCCACGGGCGTCTGGGAATTGATGTGGAGCCCAAAAATGGCATCTACCTTAGGGTTTTCCATAACCCCTTCTTTAACCATCAATAGTGCACCGCCTTCTTCCCCTGGTGGTGGTCCTTCTTCCGCCGGTTGAAAAACAAACTTGACCGTACCTTTCATCTGCTGCTTGTTTTTGGCCAGTACTTCCGCTACGCCCATAAGGATCGCAACGTGGGTATCGTGGCCGCATGCGTGCATAACACCTACCTGTTCTCCCGCGAATTCGGTCGTAACCGTTGATTTGAACGGAAGATTGTTTCTTTCCGTTACGGGCAGGGCATCGATATCCGCTCGCAGGGCTACTACTTTACCCGGTTGTCCGCCTTTTAAAAGGCCTACCACACCGGTATGTGCAACCCCGGTTTGAACCTCGATTCCCAAGGACTTTAGGTGTTTGGCAATCTTTTCGGCAGTTTTGAACTCCCTATTGCCCAGTTCCGGGTTTTGATGGATATCCCTGCGCCATTCAACAACCTTGCTTTCAATGTCGGTGTAGGACTTGGAGAGGTCCTGAGCGTGGCTCGCGGACCAGCTTATCGTTAAAAAAAGAGTACTCAGTAGTAATCGCTTCATATTTTTTCGTGTTCAAACCTGTTCAGTTCCTAAATATATCCAAAATCGGGAAATCTACCATTGATTGTTTATAATTATGAGAGGGAGCGTTTTACTAATACCATTTTAACTTTGAAATGGTACGTATAGAAATTGAATTATTTTTTCAGGTATTCAAGGCAAAAAATATAAGCATGGCCTTAGCTATGGTTCTATTTTTTAACGAAGAAAAACGGGAAGAGAAACGATTTATTAGCGCTATTTCAAGGTTAAAATGGTATAAACCCCCAATTATTCCTAATTTCACAGGGCAAAAACCCTTTAGATTTGAGCACTTTTATAGACGAGTTAAACGACGCCCAAAAAGCTCCCGTTCTTCATAAGGACGGGCCTTTAATGGTAATTGCGGGAGCAGGCTCCGGAAAGACCCGGGTACTGACCTACCGTATTGCCCACCTGATGGCCCAGGGCGTTGATTCCTTTAATATTCTGGCACTGACCTTTACCAATAAGGCCGCCCGCGAAATGAAAAAACGTATCGCCCAAATTGTGGGTTCGTCCGAGGCAAAGAATCTTTGGATGGGCACCTTTCACTCGGTTTTTGCAAAATTGTTACGTTTCGATGGGAACAAACTGGGTTTTCCCAGCAATTTCACCATCTATGACACCCAGGACTCCCAACGCTTGATCGCATCCATTATCAAAGAAATGGGGCTGGACAAGGACGTATACAAATACAAACAGGTACAAAACAGGATTTCTTCCTATAAGAACAGCTTGATAACCGTAAAGGCGTATTTGAACAATCCGGAGCTAGTCGAGGCCGATGCCATGGCAAAACGTCCCCGAATGGGAGAGATTTATCAACATTATGTAGATCGCTGTTTCAAAGCGGGCGCCATGGATTTTGATGATCTTTTGCTACGGACCAATGAGTTGTTGAACCGCTTTCCAGAGGTATTGATGAAGTATCAGGACCGGTTCCGCTACATCCTCGTAGATGAGTATCAAGATACCAACCATTCCCAATACCTCATTGTAAAGGCACTGGCCGACAGGTATCACAATATTTGTGTAGTGGGTGACGACGCCCAAAGTATTTATTCCTTTAGGGGAGCGAACATCAGCAATATCCTAAATTTTCAAAGGGATTATGAAAATGTGGGCATGTATCGGTTGGAGCAGAATTATCGATCTACAAAAAACATCGTAAATGCCGCAAACTCCATTATTGAAAAGAACAAGAACCAGCTCGAGAAGGTAGTTTGGACGGCCAACGATGAAGGGGCAATGATCAAAATACACCGAAGCCCTACCGATGCGGAAGAAGGACGTTACGTTGCGGGCTCTATTTGGGAGAACCGAATGCAGCAGCAAATGTCGAACGGGGAATTCGCCGTGCTGTATCGAACAAATTCACAGTCGAGGTCGATTGAGGATGCATTGCGCAAACGGGACATTCCGTACCGTATTTATGGGGGACTTTCGTTTTATCAGCGTAAAGAGATAAAAGATGTACTCGGCTATTTACGCCTTGTAGTAAATCCTAAGGATGAAGAGGCGTTAAAACGGGTCATCAATTTTCCGGGAAGGGGCATAGGGCAAACGACCGTAGATAAATTGGTCGTTGCGGCAAACCATTATGGGCGTTCCATTTTTGAAGTGATCGAAAACTTGGATAAAATCGATTTAAGGATCAATTCGGGAACCAAAAACAAATTAAAGGATTTTGCGACCATGATCAAAAGTTTTCAGATCATGAACGAAGGGGCCGACGCTTTTACCCTGTCCGAACATGTGGCCAAAAAAACCGGGGTACTCCTGGAATTCAAAAAAGATGGGACCCCCGAGGGAATAGCCCGTATGGAAAATATTGAGGAACTGTTGAACGGTATCAAAGATTTTGTGGAGGGGCAGAAAGAATTAGATGGTGCCAAAGGCGATCTTTCCGAATTTTTGGAGGATGTGGCATTGGCCACCGATCTTGATAAGGATACCGGTGACGACGATCGCGTAGCGCTCATGACCATACATTTGGCAAAAGGACTGGAGTTTCCTTATGTGTATATCGTTGGAATGGAGGAGGATCTCTTTCCTTCCGCAATGAGCATGAGTACCCGTAGTGAATTGGAAGAGGAGCGAAGGTTGTTTTATGTTGCCCTCACCCGAGCGGAGAAACAGGCATATCTGACCTATACACAAAACCGATATCGTTGGGGAAAACTCATCGATGCCGAGCCAAGCCGATTTTTAGAGGAAATCGATGAGCAATACGTAGAGAACTTAACGCCTTTGGACGGTGGGTACCGCTACAAACCGTTAATAGATTCGGATATTTTTGGAACGGTGGACAAAAGCAAATTGCGACAGACCAAACCGGCCAATGGAACGCCACCAAGCGTAATCAAACCCAACGAAAATCAATTGCGGAAACTTCGCAAACTAAAACCCGAACTTTCCAAACCCATTGGAAATACCCAGGTTGCGGATACCAATCTTGAGGTAGGTACCCTGGTCAACCATACCCGTTTCGGAAGAGGGAAAATTTTAAAGATCGAAGGGGTCGGCAACGATAAAAAGGCAGAGATACAATTTGATAAAGGTGACATTAAAAAGTTATTGTTGCGTTTTGCAAAATTGGAGGTCTTGAACTGAATCCTACAGCTGCTCTTGTTTCCAAAACGGGATACCAATGATTAAAAAACCTGTTTTTTAAGTGCTATGCGAATGGGATTGTGCTGATTTTTAGTACATTGCAATTCTAAAAGTATAACTATGGGAATCTTAAAAAAAGTTTTTTTGGCGCTGGTCATTATAATTGTAGTTCCGTTAGTAATCGCAGCTTTCACTGATAAGGATTACTCGGTAGAAAGGGAAATCGTGGTCAATAAACCCAATCAACAGGTTTTCGATTACATCAAATCATTAAAAAACCAGGAAAAATTTAGCAAGTGGGCCAGTATGGATCCGCACATGCAGCGGTTCTATTCCGGAACCGATGGTACGGTAGGTTTTGTTGCGGGTTGGGCCAGCGATAGTGCCGATGTTGGTGTTGGGGAACAAGAGATAATGGATATCAAAGAAGGCGCACGAATTGATTTTGCTTTGCGATTTAAGGAGCCATTTGAATCTTCGGACAAGGCCTATATGACCACAGAAAGTGTTTCTGCCGATCAAACCATGGTAAAATGGGGTTTTGAAGGGCATATGGATTATCCCATGAACATCATGTTGTTGTTTTTGGATATGGAAGAAGCCCTAGGCAACGATTTTAGTATTGGACTTGAAAATTTAAAATCGAATTTGGAATAGGGCATCGATATCAGTTGGGCCGATATAACGATCCGACTCCATGAAAAGGATGACTTGCGGTAACCTCAAAAACTAGAAGATGTAAAGTAGTGAGTATCGGTACACCGTATTTTCTTTTTCAGAAAACAAAGGTAACATATGCAAGGAAAAAAACCTTCGAACCCCAGAATGGGAGCCCGAAGGTCACTTATGACACAATGCGGTCAGATCGGTTTGTCGAATACGAAAGGAGCCTGTTTTATATAAAGGTCACTTTTTAGTTGCTCCAACATAAAACGGACCAGGGAAGCTGCACTTATCTCTGGGAAGCCACAGTCGATTAAACTGCTTTCCGTCGTCGTTGTTTTATCGGTGAGTGTGATCAATGGCAATCGTAGCAAAGTCCAATCGATAGTACTATTGACCAATAATTCATATTCCCGTTGACGGTCCTTTGTCGATATAGGGTAGTTTTCATACATCCAATCAGTAGAAAACTTGGTTGCAACCCCCTTTTTGTCCTTGGGGGTATCCACATTTAATCCGGTCAGTACGATATACCTCTGGATGTCCAATTCCGACATGCACCGCAAAACAGTTGCAGTGGCAGTACTAAAAATGGTAGGTTTACTGGCCGGGATACCGCTTCCCAAGCAACTGAGAACAGTAGTGCAGCCCCTCAATAGGGTGCGAACGGTGTTCACGTCCGAAACATCGCCCACAACAACGGAAGTGGATTCGAGCTCAGGAACAAAACGTTCCGGGTTACGTACTAAAAGTCTAAAGTGATATTTTTGTTTTTGAAGTTGGCGAACCAGGTAAGACCCTGATTTTCCGGTACCGCCGATTACGGCGATTTTTTCGTTTGTTTTCATTAAAAAATGGCATAACATTAGTGTATGGGGTGCCTAAAGAATGAAGACACTCCTTTTTTCCTAGGAAATTACTAGGCAGATGGTATGTTAATGCTAGATTTTAATAGTGCCAAGATATGATTTTTTTGGTACATTTTAATTATCATTACGATTAGAACGAATACCATTTCAACGTTAAAATGGTATAATACCATCTTAACTTTGAAATAGCACTAATAAATCGTTTCTTTTTCAGCTGTTCTTCGTTAAAAAATATAACCGTAGCTAAGGCTATGCTTAGATTTTTTGTCTCGAACAACTAAAAAATAATTCAATTTCTATACGCGCCATTTCAACGTTAAAATGGTATAACTTCATAACAAACCCGACCACAATATGGCAGAATTTATCAAACTTTATGAGGAAAATCCCGATGCCCGAAAAATTGCAAGGGTAGTGGAGGTATTACAAAAAGGGGGCTTGGTAATTTATCCAACGGATACGGTGTATGGTTTGGGATGCGATATTACGAAAACCAAGGCTTTGGAGCGTATTGCCCGAATCAAGGGAATAAAGCTTTCAAAAGCGCAATGGTCCTTTATCTGTGCGGACCTAAGCAATCTTTCCGATTATGTACGCCAAATAGATACGGCAACATTTAAAATCCTAAAAAGAGCGTTACCCGGCCCGTATACCTTCATTTTGCCCGGGAACAATAATTTGCCCAAGGATTTTAAAAAAAAGAAGACTGTCGGTATTCGGGTACCGGACAATAGTATTCCCCGAACCTTGGTGTCCGCTTTGGGCAATCCCATCGTATCCACGTCCATCTACGATGAGGATGAACTATTGGAATATACTACAGATCCGGAATTGATTTTTGAAAAATGGGCAGATTTGGTCGATATCGTCATCGATGGTGGTTACGGCGATAACGTGGCCTCAACGATAATAGACTTATCGCAGGGCGCGCCTATCCTGGTTAGGGAAGGAAAAGGAGATAGCAGTATTGTTTAGGTAGACCGGTACAGCTTGCCCAGTACTATTTAGGGTTGCCGGAAAATCAACTCACCGATCACAATCGTTAGTTTTCGTGTTCGCCGTTCTTCCAAGTACTCAGGGCCACTGATCATGGACAAGTTGGCAGTCGCATTTGAGGATCAGTAATTTTTAACGGATAAATCAATACTAAAAATAGTATTGATTAATTTCAGTTTTTCACAAAAAAAAGTGCGCCATTTGGCGCACTTTTACAATGTTCAATGTGTGTAAGAAGGTTTACTCGTTTATCGCAGGATCCTTCATGCCTTCTTCGATCATGCTGTAAAACTGATCGATTTTTGGAAGTACTACGATACGTGTTCTTCTGTTTTTGGATTTTTCCGTTTGTGATACGGGAATAAATTCCGCTCTACCCGCAGCGGTCATGCGCTTTGGGTCTACACCATAATCGTTCTGTAGAATACGCACCACTGAGGTTGCACGTTTCACACTCAAGTCCCAGTTGTCCTTCAATACGCCTCCACTGTAGGGTACGTCGTCCGTATGGCCTTCTACCATAAATTCAAAATCAGGTTTGTTGTTGACGACTTGTGCAACTTTGCCCAAAATTTCCTTGGCGCGACTGGTTACGTTATAACTGCCACTGCTGAACAAAAGCTTATCGGAAATGGATACGAATACCACACCTTTTTCTACACTGATCTCGATATCCTCGTCATCAAGGTTTCCAAGAACTCCTTTAAGGCTCTGTACCAAAGAAAGGTTTACGGAGTCACGTCGGGTAATCGCATCGTTGAGTTTGCGAATCGTCAGGTCTTTCTCTTTTAAACTTTCCAATGACTTTTCAAGATTCTCTGCCCCTTTGGTGGTCAAAGTGGTCAAATTACCCATATTGTTGATCAATTCCTGATTGTTAGCCTTTAAAAAGGCATTTTGATCTTCTAAGGTTTTCATTTTGGAAGTAGCCGTTGCTTTTTCTTCCAAACAGTCGTTTAATTTAACTGTAGCCGAATTTAACATGTCCTGTGTTTCTTTTGCCTTGGACTCCAAATCCGCGTACTTTTTCTGTGATACGCATGAAGAAAGCAATAAAGAAATACCTAAACAGCCTAAGATGATTTTTCTCATAGTGTTGATCCTAAATATTAATGTTTGTATATGTTAGCTTTTTGGTAAACAAGCCACAAAATTATTGAATGGTCCTATTTACTTTTCGCGAAATTAGTTAATCTTTTACTAAATCGCCGAACTTTTCTATTTGATGTACGAAATGGGACCACACTATGGATTTAATGAGGTAATACTTTAATATAAAATTGGCTTTTTCCCTTTTACGGTACATCTTCCCGAAATGCCGATAGAAACTAAGGTGCGCCCGTAATATTGCAATGCAATGACTGAATTTCGATTGTAAAATAAAGCGCAAAGCGGCGACCCCATCCAACAACAAACGGGCAAAAATAAGTGGTAATGCTTTATGGAAGGGTAGGTTTTTTGCAATGGAAAAAAGGGAATTCCTGAAATTCAAATAGGTTTTTTTGGGATTCATATTACTCAGAGTGGAACCGCCCAAATGAAAAACCTCCGAGGTACCCACATAAAATACTTTATATCCTTTGTTTTGGGCACGCCAGCACAGATCTACCTCTTCTTGGTGTGCAAAATAAGCCTCATCAAATCCGTTCAGATCGTCAAATACCTTTTTTCTGATAAACATACAGGCCCCGGTAGCCCAAAAAATTTCACGAATGTCGTTATACTGTCCTTCGTCTTTTTCCAGTTCCTGAAAAATACGCCCCCTACAAAAGGGATAACCAAGTTGGTCTAAAAAACCACCTGCTGCCCCTGCATATTCAAAATGGTCCCTTCGCATCAAGTCCAAAATTTTTGGCTGCACGATGGCAACTTCTTCCCTTTGCGTAAAAAGGGCGGCAATGGGGTGTAACCAATTTTTAGTGACTTCAACGTCCGAATTCAACAAACAGAAAATTTCAGCATCCACATGAACGAGTGCATCATTGTAGCCTTTGGCAAAACCACCGTTTTCGGCATTCTGTATGATTTTCACTTCTGGAAAGTTGTTGCGTACAAAGGCGACCGAATCGTCGGAAGAAGCATTATCGGCCACGTAAATATCGGCCCCATTGGAATGTTCCACCACCGACGGCAAGTAGCTTTCCAGAAGAAGCTCTCCATTCCAATTCAATATAACGATGGCGATTTTAGACATGGGGGCTTACCAAATGAAACGGTTGGTACGATGCGGTTTTTTGTACAGGCCGACAAAGTAAAGAAATATTTTAGAATATCGGTACTCGTTATGTTCTTGCGCCGGTATTTTGGGCACCATTAGGGTCGATCCGCCGCTTTGATGTTCCGGTAGTCCGGTAAGTCCCTCAGAAAGGCGTAGGTTTCCCGTTGATAATCCATTTGACAGTAGTAATGGTCCATACCATTGGTGACCATAAGATAGTTGGCGTCCAAACTTAAATTATAACGGGCGATCTGATCGAAGACCTGTTGGTCGATCTTAATTTTCGGTGCCTTGCATTCCACCAATATCCGGATACTCCCGTTTGGGTCGAAAACCACGATGTCGTATCGCTTTTGAATGCCGTTGACACGCAATTGTTTTTCTACATTTATTAAGCTTATGGGGTATTTTTTATCGGAAATCAAAAACTGAACAACATGCTGGCGTACCCATTCTTCGGGCTGTAGCACTACAAACTTTTTGCGGATCTGATCAAAAATATACTTCTTATTTTCGCTACTTTTGAATCGGAATACGTAGTGCGGAAATTGTAGCTTTTGCATGGCGCAAATTTGATGATTTTTTTTGAATGGAAGAAGTAAAGCAGATCGTTGGCGATATTCGTGCTGGAAACACCAGACCCATCTATTTCCTGTTCGGGGAGGAAGCCTATTATATTGATAGTATTACGGAATTTATCGAGAACAATGTGTTGCAAGAGGAGGAGAAAGGGTTCAACCAAATGGTATTGTATGGTAAGGACGTAACGATCGACGATATTGTGGGGAATGCCAAACGGTACCCCATGATGGCCGAAAAGCAGGTGGTCATCGTAAAAGAGGCACAACATTTGTCGCGAACCATTGAGAGTCTTACCGCCTATGCCGACAATCCGCAGCCGACTACGGTCTTGGTCATCTGTTACAAGTATAAAAAACTGGACAAGCGAAAGAAACTCTACAAGGCCGTACAGAAAAACGGACTATTGTTCGAAAGTAAAAAACTGTATGAGAACCAGGTATCGGATTGGATCAGAAAAACCTTGGGAAGTAAGGGATATCCGATATCCCATAAAGCCTCCACGCTTTTGGTAGAGTATCTGGGGACCGATTTGAGCAGAATCTATAAAGAACTGGAAAAGTTGTTTTTAGTGCTTCCCAAGGACACTGAAATAATGCCGGACCATATCGAAACGCATATCGGTATCAGTAAGGATTATAATAACTTTGAATTGAAAAAGGCAATAGGGGAGCGGGATGTGGTAAAGGCGACCAAAATCATTACCTATTTCGCACAGAATCCCAAGGACAATCCGTTCGTGTTAACGGTAACCTTGTTACATTCCTTTTTTTCGCAATTGTTAAAGTACCACGGATTGAACGACCATTCTCCAAAAACGGTTGCTAGTGCACTCCGCATCAACCCCTATTTTGTAAATGAGTTTCAAACGGCCTCACGTAACTATCCCATGAAAAAGGTGAGCCAAATCGTTTCCCACCTTCGGGAAATGGATTTAAAAGGCAAGGGAGTCGGCGCGAACGCATTAAAGCAGGCCGACCTGTTAAAGGAGCTTTTGGTTAAAATTCTATAGCCAAAAGGGGTTTAATACCATTTCAAAGCAAAAATGGTATAAGTCCTTCTACTTAAAGCGGGGAGTCAGGCGACTATTTTTTATCGATACTATATTTGCCCGGACCCGTAAGTGCGATTACAACGAAAATCGTTAAATAGAGCAAGGCCATCTCCTTTTTTTGAAAAGGGTCCGAACCATGCACTACAAAGGCCGCGACCGCCATGGTTATCGCGGCGGGTATCGCAGCAAGTCGCGTTCGAAAACCGATGATAATCAATATCGGACATAGGAGTTCCGCTAATACGGTAAGTACCAATGAGGGAGTAGCCCCGATTCCAATGGGATCGGCAAAATCGGCACCATTGATGAGCATTTGTAATTTACCATATCCATGAACGATCATCATAGCGGATGGAACTATTCGTAGGAGGGCAAGACCTATATCTTTAAGGGATTGTTGTTGCATAAGAAGTGTTTTGAAAATGGTTTGACTACAGATAAAAGTAAGTTTTTTTTCTGAAATGCCCCATCCGCTATGTTTCAAGCATTTTCAGCTATACCAATTGCCACAAAATAGCAAACATGCTTCTTCAGATACAAGAAGGAGTAGTACCCAATGCCCCATAATACGTACGGATTACCGCAATTCAGGATATTCCTCGGGTGAGGCTTCGTGCATGATGGCATACACTTTTTCAAAAATATCCTCGGCATTTGGTTTTGAAAAATAATCACCGTCCGTACCGTAGGCCGGCCGATGCGCTTTTGCCGTAAGGGTTTGCGGTGCACTATCCAGATACTGGTAGGCTCCTTGGTTTTCAATGATTTCGTTCAGTAAATAGGCCGCGCATCCCCCGGGAACATCCTCATCTATTACCAGCAGGCGATTTGTTTTCTGTACGCTTTTAACCGTTTCTTTTCCAATATCGAAGGGTAAAAGGGTTTGCGCATCGATTACCTCTGCATCGATTCCCACTTGTTGTAGCTCCTCGGCAACCTGTAATACGATTCTCAGGGTGGAACCATAAGAGACCAAGGTAATATCCTCTCCTTTCCTCAGTGTTTCAACCACTCCTATAGGCGTGCAAAACTCTCCTAAGTTCGACGGAAGGGATTCTTTTAAGCGATAACCGTTCAGGCTTTCGATAACGAGTGCGGGTTCATCACTTTTCATAAGGGTATTGTAAAATCCTGCCGCTTGGGTCATGTTTCTTGGAGATAATACATACATACCCCTTAGCACATGGATCAGGCCTCCCATATGGGAACCGGAGTGCCAGATTCCTTCCAAACGATGTCCACGTGTGCGCACGATCAGCGGGGCCTTTTGTTTTCCGGAGGTCCGGTAGCGCAAACAGGCCAAATCGTCGGTCAATGTGGCCAACGCATAAAAAATATAATCAAGATATTGTATTTCGGCAATGGGCCGCAGGCCGCGTAATGCCATCCCTATGCCCTGTCCGATAATGGTGGTCTCTCGAATACCGGTGTCCGATACCCGTGTTGCACCGTATTTGCTTTGGAGTCCTTCCAAACCTTGATTAACATCTCCGATCGCACCGCTATCCTCACCAAAAACAAGGCTTTCGGGATAATTTTCGAACAGTTTGTCAAAGTTGTCCCTAAGGATGACCCTTCCATCCACCTGTTCGGGCGTTGACTCATACTTTGGTGGTACGGCAGGGATATTGGTAGCCCTGTTCGGAAGTTCGCTATACAGATTGTTACTGTATTTCGGTTGGGTTTCTGATAAAAAGCGCGCTATCCAGGTTTTTAGATTGTGCTTTTCCGTACGTTCATCCCCTAAAAGGTAACGCAATGCTTTTCTACCCGCGACCGCCAAATCCTTTTTTATCGGTTCTTCCACGGCGATCAAATCGTTTTTGATCTTGGTCAAAAAGTTTTTGTTCACACTGCCATTTGCCGCTTGTTCCAGTAGTCCGATCAGGGCTCTTTTGAGTTGAAGGTGTTCCTCCAAATATTCGGACCATGCTTCTTTTCGCGCAAGGCGCACCTCTTTTTTAATATTCTTTTCTATGGTTGACAGCTCCTCGTCGGTGGCAATACCCGAGGTGATGATCCATTCCCTAAAACGTTTGTTGCAGTCGTTTTCCGCTTCCCATTCCAAACGATCGGTGCTTTTATAACGTTCATGTGATCCCGATGACGAGTGTCCTTGGGGCTGCGTGAGTTCGGTAACATGGATCAATACCGGTACATGTTCCTCACGTGCGATATCCGAGGCGTTTTCATAGGCGTGCATCAAAGCCGTATAATCCCATCCTTTTACCTGGAACAGTTCAAAACCGGGATGATTTTCATCGCGCTGAAGGCCTGCCAAAAGTTTTGAAATATCCTCCTTGGTCGTATGGTATTCATTAGGCACCGATATTCCGTAGGCATCGTCCCATACGCTAACGACCATGGGTACTTGAAGGACACCGGCGGCATTTAGCGATTCAAAAAACATTCCTTCGCTGGTACTGGCATTCCCTATGGTGCCCCAGGCTACTTCATTTCCGTTATTGGAAAATTTCTCCGAATCGATCTGTTCGGCCGCCCGGTACACCTTTGACGCCTGGGCCAATCCCAATAGCCTCGGCATTTGCCCGGCCGTACAGGAAATATCGGCACTACTGTTTTTTTGTTGGATAAGGTCTTTCCAACTTCCGTCCTCGTTAAGGCTATAGGTAAGAAAGTGTCCGCCCATTTGCTTTCCCGCGCTCATGGGTTCTTTTTTGATGTCGGTGGTGGCATAGAGCGCATGGAAAAAATCCTTAGGCTTTAAAAGCCCCAACGCCATCATAAAGGTCTGATCACGATAATAACCGCTTCGGAAATCCCCATTTTGAAAAGAACGTGCCATTGCCAGCTGCGGCAGTTCCTTGCCATCCCCGAATATTCCGAACTTCGCTTTGCCCGTAAGTACTTCCTTTCTTCCGATCAGGCTGCAGGTCCTGCTTAAAACAGCGATTTCATAATCAAAGAAAATTTGTTTTTTAAAATCTTCAAAGGAAATGTCGCTACTGGTTTTAGAAGAAAGTTTCATATGCATCTGGCATTTGGCATTTGGGGCAAAAATACAATATCCCAAGAGCTTTTACAATGGTAGTATTGTTATAATTATTAAAAAATAATTAAAAATTTAAAGCTTACGATGTTGAATGTGTAAAATTTTAAAGAATAAAGGCCTTTTTGTTGAGAATAAATCAAAATAAGAAGTGTAGGATAATTAGGAGAAAGATAATTTGGAAAAAACAGTTTTGTCAATAGGAAGTTGTACCACAAAAGAACAATACATTTTGAAGAAGATAATGGTTTTCCTCTAATTGGTTTAAACTAAAATTCAAGGATGGGGCCTCCTTACCCATATTCACGAGGATCAGAACCACTTTCTGGTGAAGAGTCCGATCAACGTTTTTGGGCTTACGGTAACAATGAACCGTATTTTCTCACCGTAGTTCGGTTGGCCAACTTCCCAACCATTATTGGAATACAGAGGAAAGTACAGTTCAAAAAAATCGGTAACCAAATTGGCCCGTATGCCGGAATCATATACAAATTTACCTGCAGTGCCCCTGTTTTTAACATAACCCAAATCGCCATAAAACTCCACCCATTTCCAAAGGTTCACACTGGTGTTCATAGTGGTGATCCAATCGTTCGAAAACCGGTATTCTTCGTCTAAAATGGACTTGAATCCACCCTCTGCGATAATGATCTGTTGGCTATAGATACCCGTTTCCTCGGATCGGCCAAGGTAATTATAGTCAAAAAGATAATCTTTGGGCCTGTCCAATGCAAAATCGAAGAAATCGATACTGGGGTCGATATTGTTCCATAAAAACTTTCCGGCGTAAAAACGAATGTTGAACTGTGTATTGTTTTCGAAGAGTTTTCGGTATTCCGCTTCTAGGGAAAGTTTGGTGAACCGATCGGCCTGTTGGAAATCCAGCACCCAAGACTTGTAGTCGATGATGTTGTTGTCGACGTTGATATATCTGGCATTGAATACGCTATAGTCGGGCGTCTCCGGTGCATTTGCCGTGGCGGCAAGGTTATCGAGATCTCTAAAAATATTTATATAGCGGAGCGATAAAAACTGTCTTTTATTGGAACGAAGATCGGAAGGTCGCCATCCGAGGCTCATGGAAGGGGTAAACGAGGTAAACCTGGAATTGGTATCAAAATGCGAAGTAGATCCGCGGAAAGCATAATTGGCTACATACAGCCCACTTTTATTCAGATATTGCCGATACGACAATTTACCATAACCCACAAAGGCTCCTTCCCTAAAGGAGTAGGAGGGGGCCACGTCGTACACAAAGGGCCGTTCCAAAAATGTTTTGTTGTAGAGCCGTAATCCGGGTGCCCAGCCATCGTACGTATTGAAATTGACAATGGGAACATAAAACACCTGGTTGAGATAAGGGTTTTCAGAATCCTTAAAAAAAGTGAACTTCAGTTTTTTGTTTCCGGATAAAAAACCTTTGAGCGATTTCCAATTGTCACGCTGGTTGAATTCCGGAATTTTTTGATCGTAATTCAAGACCATTTTTTCCTCCCCATTTCTGGGAATGGCAAAGGTCTTCTGATCTTTTATATTATGGAACCAGTATTTCGATACAACGGAGTCGTTCCGCAGCCCGAACAACGAAATGGGAACGTTGGTCCCTTTCTTGTTCTTAAGGGTGACATAAAGGGAATCTTCGGTTTTCTCGATTTCCTTGATCTTAAAATCGATCTGTTTGTCCGTGGAAACATATTCGTGAAAAAACCAGTTGATGTCTGTATCGGTTGCCCGTTTTAAAATTGATTCGAAGTCCAGTGGCTTGGTACGGTTTTCCTTATAAAACCGATAAAACGTTTTTATGCTGTTGTCCACCTTATCCTTTCCAATATAATTTGCCAAATATGCCAGCCCAAGACCGGCCTTATATTTATTGGCAATACGTTGGTTGAATTTCAAAAGGGAATCTTGAGGTGTTTCCAGAGGTTGCCCTTGATTTTTACGGGCGGTGAACATATATAAAAAAGGATATTGCTCGTTAAAATCCATTTTAGCCAAATTGAAACTGCGAACTCCCCATATTTTTGACAACTTTCCTAGCAACTTCTGATCGGGATAGTGTTGTTCTACATAGGCGATCATCAAGTAGTTTGTTATGGCATCATTGAGCCATTGGTCCTTTCTCGGGTTTAGGAACATGGATTCCTTAAGAATGTTTTGTAGCGCCGTTTTTAAAAATTTCATTTCAAATTGAAACTTTTCTTCGTAAGGCCTGATGAAACGGGGCAGTTGGTTTAAACCATAGAGGGGATATTTTAGGTAGTCGATTTCACTGACCAATAGCTGTCCATGTGGATAAACACCTAAATTTTCAGATATAAATTCGGAAACTTTTAAAATGGAAATACTTTTGTAAACGTCATCAAAACGTTTGGATTCCAAATCGGTAACTACGGTCATTTGCCCGGTAACATGGGTCTCGAACCGATCGATGGGTTCCAGTATGATTTCACAGCTCTTTCGATTGCTCCCTTGCAATTGGGCATTTTGGTTCTTCGGAAAGGCGGAATTGCTAAGTACTCCAAAATTAGAGGCGATAAACAGCTTTTCGGGATAGGTAAAACTAACCGTGGTGTTCGTGATCCCGGTATACAGGTCTTCAAGTCCCTTATTGGAATACAAATGCCATGTTCCATCAAAAAAAGCGGGGGTAAGGTACCAGTCTTTTAGGTAATAGCTGTTTTTATTGGAATAGCCGTAGGGCGTGTATTTTTTTGGAGGAAGTTTTACCGTATAGGTAATAAATAGCGTTGCGGAATCTCCCGGTTCCAGTGGTTCGTTCAGGTCGATTTTAATAATATCCCGCTCTTTGGTCCGCTCAAAGTGCAGTCCACGGTATTCGGCATCGACAGCACTTAAAATTTTTGTTTTGCCCCTTTCCCTGTCTTTCGCCAAATGCAGGCTCCGGTTGAACTCATCCGCAAAACGTTTGGCCAATCCCGTGTTTTTATCGGAATAGGAATGTGCCCAATCGTTAAAATACAGCACGCTCAAACGTACTTTGGAATCATTGAAATAGGTAAATTCCTGATTGATGGTTATCTCCTTGGTCTCTCCATTCAAACTTGCATTTACAAAATTTTCATGCTGCGCACATGCGATATATGTGTTTGAACACAGCGCAAAGAGCAACAGAAAAAATGAAATAGCAGCCTTTTTTTTCAAGGGGGAAACTTAAAATTAGAAATTCGGACTCAACAAATGGCCCTTGTAAAAAGAGTCGATGATTTCCACAACCTCCTCCTTGGTATCCACCAAATGGATCAAATCCAAATCTTCGGGACTGATATTTCCCTCGGTCAACATCGTATTTTTGATCCAATCCATTAGTCCCGACCAGAAGGTGGTACCGACCAAAATAATTGGAAATTTTTCTATTTTGTAGGTTTGGATCAAGGTTATGGCTTCAAAAAGTTCATCGAGCGTACCAAAACCACCGGGCATGACAACAAAGCCCTGTGAATATTTCACGAACATTACCTTACGCACAAAAAAGTAATCAAAATCAAGGCTTTTATCACCGTCGATATACGGATTGTCGTGTTGTTCGAAAGGAAGGTCAATGTTCAGACCTACCGAGGTGCCGCCGGCCTGATGGGCACCTCTGTTCCCTGCTTCCATAATACCTGGGCCACCACCGGTAATTACCCCATATCCTGCTTCGGAAATGCCTTTGGCAATATCTACCGCTAACTTATAATAGGGCGCGTCCTCCTTTGTTCGGGCAGAACCGAATATTGAAACGCAAGGGCCAATAGTGCTCATGCGTTCAAAACCGTTTACAAACTCTCCCATAATCTTGAAGATCGCCCAAGAGTCATTGGTTTTTAGTTCGTTCCATCCTTTGTGATGTTTTTCGTTTCTCATTTTTTATGCTATTGTTCTGAGTTGTTTTTTACAGATTCATAGGAGTTATACCAACTCCCTCTTTAAAAATTTTGCCGTGTAACTTTTGGTATCTTTCGCTACTTTTTCCGGTGATCCTTCGGCAACGATCATACCGCCACCACGGCCGCCTTCGTAACCGATATCGATAATGTGATCGGCCATTTTTATCACGTCCATATTATGTTCGATGACCAAAATGGTATTCCCTTTGTCTACCAAACGGTTCAAAACTTCCATTAAAACACGAATATCTTCAAAATGAAGCCCTGTAGTAGGTTCGTCCAGTATGTAAAAAGTGTTGCCGGTATCGCGTTTGGAAAGTTCGGTCGCCAATTTTATTCGCTGTGCCTCTCCTCCTGAAAGCGTTGTCGACTGCTGCCCGAGCGAAATATAGCCGAGACCGACGTCCTGAATGGTTTTTAGTTTCCGATGTATTTTGGGTATGTTTTCAAAAAAGGCAACCGCATCGTTTATGGTCATCTCCAAAACGTCCGATATGGATTTGCCCTTATACCGTATTTCCAAGGTTTCCCTATTGAACCGTTTTCCATGACAGGTTTCGCACTCCACATACACATCGGGTAAAAAATTCATTTCAATAACCCGGAGGCCTCCTCCTTGGCAGGTTTCACAGCGACCCCCCTTAACATTAAAACTGAACCTTCCCGGTTTATAGCCGCGTATCGCCGCTTCGGGAGTTTTGGTGAAAAGTGCCCTAATTTCACTGAAAACCCCGGTATAGGTGGCCGGATTGCTTCTTGGGGTACGGCCAATGGGCGATTGGTTGATGTCGATAACCTTATCCACATGTTCCAATCCCTTTATTTTTTTATAGGGCATCGGTTTTTTTACCCCGTTAAAATAATGTGCGTTCATTATGGGGTATAGCGTTTCATTGATCAAGGTCGACTTACCGCTGCCCGATACCCCGGTCACCCCGATCATTTGGCCTAAGGGAAAATGAACCGTCACGTTTTTTAGGTTGTTCCCCGTACATCCCGAAAGGGTAATTTTTTTACCGTTTCCTTTTCTCCGTTTTGCCGGAACCTCGATCTGTTTCGTTCCGGTAATATACGCTGCGGTAAGCGTTTCGTAGTCCCTTAATTCTTTTGGGGTACCCTCGGAAATGATTTTGCCGCCATATTTCCCCGCTTTTGGCCCAATATCGATGACATGGTCGGCTCTTTCGATCATGTCCCTGTCATGTTCGACAACAATTACGGAGTTTCCGATATCCCGTAACGATTCCAACGACCGGATCAGTCGTTCATTGTCCCGTTGGTGCAGCCCGATACTCGGTTCGTCCAAAATATAGAGCACTCCCACGAGTTGCGAACCTATTTGTGTGGCCAAACGAATACGCTGTGCCTCGCCGCCAGAAAGCGATTTGGAACTCCGGTTAAGCGAAAGATAGTCCAAGCCTACATCCAAAAGGAACCGAATCCTGGTACGAATTTCCTTTACAATTTCTTCCGCTATCTTTTTTTGATTACCCGATAGGTTTTTTTCCAGATGGTCAAAAAAATCGGCAAGCTCGACAATATCAAGATGCGCCAATTCCGCAATGTTTTTGGTCCCAATTTTAAAATTGAGCGATTCCTTACGGAGTCGCGACCCATTACAGGTGGGGCAGACCACGCGATCCATGTATTCTTTCGCCCAGCGTTTTATGGAAGTGGAATCGGCCTGATCGAATTGATTTTTTATGAAATTGGAAATGCCCTCGTAGTCGATTTTGTAGTTACGTTTTACGCCCAATGTCTTCGAATCTACTTCGAATACCTCATGGCCGCCGCGCAAAAGCACTTCAATGGCCTCGTCCGGAATAGCATCTATAGGGTCGGAAAGTTTGAAACCGTAGCGTTGGCCTATGGTTTCGATCTGCTTGAACGCCCACGATTTTTTAAAGGCGCCAAGGGGCGCTATTCCCCCGGCCTTAATGGATAACTGTTTGTTTGGAAATATTTTTTGTTCGTTCACTTCGTACACATGCCCCAATCCATTGCAATGGGGGCACATTCCCTTGGGAGAGTTGAAAGAAAAGGTATTCGGTTCCGGGGCGGGATAGGAAATGCCGGTGGTAGGGCACATGAGGTCTCGGCTAAAATACCGGGGTTCCGTAGTTCCCTCTTCTAGAACCATCAATACATTGTTGCCACTGTACATGGCGGTATTAATGGTTTCGCCCAAACGTTTTCCCAACTCTTCGGTCTCCGAAACCTTGAGCCTATCGATTACGATCTCAATATCATGCGTTTTGTAGCGATCGACCTTCATTCCCTTGACGATATCTACAATTTTACCGTCTACGCGTACCTTTACAAAGCCTTGCTTTCCAATTTGCTCGAAGAGTTCCCTATAATGGCCCTTTCGCGATTTGATGATGGGTGCTAGAATATTGATTTTTTTGTTGTCGTAAGCGCTTATGATAAGTTCCCGTATCTGGTCGTCGCTGTAGCTCACCATTTTTTCTCCGGTGTTATAGCTATAGGCATCTCCCGCTCGGGCAAAAAGCAGCCTTAAAAAGTCATAAATCTCGGTAATGGTACCTACGGTGGACCGTGGCGATTTTGAAGTCGTTTTTTGTTCGATAGCGATTACGGGGGACAGTCCGTCTATTTTATCAACGTCCGGTCGCTCGAGCCCACCAAGAAACTGCCGGGCATAGGCCGAAAACGTCTCGATATAGCGTCGTTGCCCTTCGGCATAAATGGTATCGAACGCCAGGGAAGACTTTCCACTTCCGGACAATCCGGTTATGACCACTAGTTTTTCCCGTGGTATGGTAACATCGATGTTTTTAAGATTATGGACCCTCGCGCCCTTGACCTCGATATTCTCTTCGTAGTCGATCATTTGCATCTGTTGGTATTTCCTAATGCTTCTGGAACGGACCAAAAAGGCAAAAAGCGTGTGGATAACACCACACAACCGCCTAGTTATCTTCCTTTCAAAGCAAAGTGGCGAAGTTACAATTTTGACCGTTAAAAATTAAACCGTCCATACTTATAACTTTGTTAATTGAAATGTAGCCTATAACTTCGTGGTAAAATTAAACCAACAACATGCAAATATTAGGAATCGGGTCAAGGATCGCGCACGCCGACCATGGAAAGGGGGTGGTAACCAATGTAACTTCCGAACACTATTGGGTTACTTTTATAGATAGCGGTTTGGAGACCATTGCCATCGATAGTGATTTTGAAGTTTTAGAGGCGGTTACGGATGAAGTCGATACCATCAGTTTTTCCGAGGTGGAACAATCGTTGATCGGTATTTTAAGAAAATGGAGCGATGCAAGTTCTTTGACGCCGATAGCGGACAAGTGGAAGAACGGGAGTTTGGTATTGCAACCGGGGGATGTTAATTTATCGGCCAAGGAAATTCCGATCGCCACTTTTTTTCATAAAATTGTAATGGTCCGCGACCGAATACGGGTTATGGAACAAAAAATCAATTCCAGCAAACAGTTGGACGATAGTGAAAAGGTAGACTTACAACAGTACATTACCCGTATTTACGGCAGTTTAACCACTTTTAATGTTCTCTTCAAGAGTCAAGGGGATTTCTTCGTAGGGGAACGTAGCACTAAATAAAATGCCTCAAGGGACAATTGTAATCGGCATTCCCTCGTAAACGATGGTGAAAAGTTCTTCTACGTCCGGGTTGGTCATTGAAATGCAGCCCCAGGTCCAGTGTTGCTTTTCGGCTATCAATCGATTATTGTTGTTCGGGACGCCATGAATTCCGATTTCCCCACCAATACTCGCGTTTTTTGGTATGGTACCTTCAGCTTTGGCGGCCCGGTGCTTGCGATAGGATTCCGCGGTAGGGTAGTCTATCCAAATAAATTTTGACCATGATTTGTGCGGGTAAAAGGCACGTACCTTAAAATCTCCTTCCGGAGTTGCCCGATCGCCTTGCATTCGTTTATCAGCTACAGGGTCGGTGCCCAATACTATGGGATACTCCCGAATAACCAAACTATCGGCAAGCAACTGTAAGGTGAGCTCACTTTTATCGATTTTTATTTTTAGTGTTTCGCCATGGGAATAAACACTGTCCAAGAGTTTTTTTAGAGTAACCGTTTTTACGCTGTCGCTATGGACATCAGGTTTTGCATTTGATGCAATACCCTTGTTTTGTTCAAACTCTTGTTTATAGTAAAACGTAAGCACCACAAGGGCCGTTAAAACGACTCCGATCAACCAATACGCCCTGTTCTTTCCCATAATTATACATTCATAGGACCAAAAGTAGTACCCTGTTTTTTAAGGAGATGGACGGTATTTAGGGAAAAAGGGATACCGGGATACCGGGAGGCTGAGCTATATTTATAAATGACTGCTGTTTGCCCTTTGATGTACTGTTAGGTTTACTACAACAACTGAAATTGAAACAGGTGTTTTACTGCGTTCGTCATCGGACGTTACTAGCAATGGACAATGGTTGGGGCAATTGTCGGAGAACGGTATTTAAGGACAAAAAAAAATCTGCTCTATAAAACCGGCTTTTTCTGATGTGGTTACGGTAGAAACACGATCTATTTTTTTAAATTCGGTCCAAAACCAACGGAAAATGAAAAATACACGATTACTACGTTTGACGGTTTTATTTTTGATGCTTCATTTTGGCACTCAAAATTGGGCACAATCAAAAACCACAGTTCTTTTGGACGCCGATACCGCAAATGAAGTAGATGATCTATTTGCCCTATCTCGTATTTTAATGGATTCGTCGGTGTCGGTTTTGGCCCTGAACGCCGCCCAATGGCAAAACAGTCATTGGTCTACCCCAAAATCGATGGAGGACAGTCATCGTTTGAATCAAATGCTTTTGGGAACTATGGGCTTGTCGGTAAAGACCAATAGGGGAGCTATGGCAAGAATGTACGATTGGGGGAACAGGGCCCAATATTCGGCCGCCGCAAACGAGATAATCGACCAGGCCAACAGAATGAAGGATGGCGAACGTTTGAACCTTATTGCCCTGGGAGCACTTACAAATGTTGCCTCTGCCGTGTTTATGGAACCTGAAATAGCCGAAAAAATACGGCTATATTGGTTGGGTAGCAGTTATGATTTTGAAAAAGGGGTATTGGGCCGAAACGACTTTAACTGTGCCATGGATCAGTATGCGCTTACCCATCTTCTCTTTTCCGAGGTTGAAATGCATGTGATTCCTGTCAATGTCGCCTCCAAGATGACATTCGATTATGATACCACCAAAACAAGGCTTAAAGGGCAAAAACTAGGTGATTTTCTGCTCAAAATATGGGACGATCATGTTGATGGGGGTAGAGCAGTGAGGACCATCTGGGACCTGGCGATTATCGATGCTTTTTTACACCCCGAATGGGCAACAGAGACAATCATAATGACTTCCAAGGACAATGGGGGCAGGGAAATCTATTACTATAAGGATATTGATGCGGATAAGATGTTAGAAGATTTTTTTGATAAAATAAAAGCTTACAAAGCCCCAAAATAAGGTTTCGTCACTTTTCAACAGTGTAGGAGCCTACCCGGATCGTTCTTGACCATTCTATTACACGGCTTCTTTTTTCTCGCTTAAATATTTCCAATAACGTTTTGGAACATGTTGTACATGCAATTTTTTGTTGATGCGCGATTTGATATTGGTGCTCCTGAAATAGTCGTTCCATAGCTGCTGATAGTGGTATTCCGTTTCCGAAAACACACTGCTTTTTAGAATACTGTTCGCATGGATTTCCTTTAGGTCCAGTGAAATAATTTCAACGGATTTCAGGTTGTAATACAGCCCATAGGAACGTTTTATGTCATAAATGATCCATTCCTGATCCGCGTAGCGCGACTTAAAGTGTTTCGATATTAGGGGAAGCACATCAAAATCTGGTTCAATATTGGCAAAGTATATTCCATCTTGCGTATACTGAAAGCGCACAAATGCTTCCATTCGATGTTTTTCACGCCCTACACTTTTGGCAAGTTGACTTATTTTTAGGTATAGGTCATTGGAAAAATCTCCCGAGATTCCACCGTCTTTTTGGAACAGCCCCTGAATATAGCGGTAAAGCAATACCTCAATACCCTTATGTCCACTCAAATAAGCGAAGTAGATACGTTTGATGGCGGAATTGCTTTTATTTCGAATACCGTTCCAGACCCTTTTGGCTTTGTCCATCTGGGTGAAAACGGTTTCGGTTTTTGAAAAAAGCCCATTTTGGCCGATGCTGTTTTTTTGGATGTCCGCAATGTGTAACCGTTCTTCGAACGCCTTAAATACGGTGGTTAAAAAACCGTTGAAACTTCCGTCATATACTAGAGTTGTTGCCGTTTCCATTGTCATATCGTTTCGGATTGCCATAGCTAGTGGAATCCTATTCATTAAATAGTTGTAATTGGGTACTATAATTTTTTCGAAACTTCCCTTGCGAAGTTTTAAGGATAAGGCCTTTGAGCGTAAGGGCGTCCATGTCCTTATGGTACCAGTGGTTTGCGTTGCAAACGATAAAATACTTGGCCCTGTTCATGGCAATACCTATTTTTTTCAAGTGTTCCCAATGCAATGGCCGAAAACGCCTTGCCTGAATAATTTTATTTACGGATAACATCCCAATTCCCGGAACACGGGCCAACGTTCTTTTGTCCGCGGTATTGATATCGACAGGGAAGTGCTGTAGGTTCCGCAATGCCCAACCGAGTTTGGGGTCGACATCGACATCCAAGTTGGGGTGTTGGTCGTTTAGTAGTTCCGTGACGTTAAAACCGTAAAAACGCAGCAACCAATCGGTCTGGTACAATCTGTTTTCCCGAAGCATGGGAACTTTTGATCCAATACTGGGAAGCCTACTGTCTTCGGCTACGGGTACGTATCCCGAATAATACACCCGCTTCATTTTGTAGGTTTTGTAATAGTGGGTTGCTGAATACATGATATCCTTATCGGTTTCACCTGTGGCCCCAACGATCATTTGTGTGCTTTGCCCTGCTGGGGCATAGCTCGGTGTGCTGCGAATGACTTTTTTTTCGGAGCGGTACCGGTCTATTCCATTTTTCACCGCTAACATGGGTTTGGTAAAGTCCTCATGTTGTTTGTCCGGGGCCAGTAATCGAAGCCCGGAAATCGTGGGGATCTCGATATTTACGGAAAGCCTATCGGCATACAGTCCCGCTTCGTGCATCAATTCATCACTGGCACCGGGAATGGATTTTAAGTGGATATAACCATTAAAATTTTCCTCCAATCGCAATTTTTTGGCAACCCTTACCAGCCGTTCCATCGTATAGTCAGGGCTTTTGAATATTCCGGAACTTAAAAAAAGCCCTTCGATGTAGTTTCGTCGATAGAAATTGATCGTGAGGTCGACCACCTCTTGAATTTTAAAGGCCGCACGCTGTACATCATTGCTCTTTCGGGTAACACAGTAAGCGCAATCAAAGATGCAATGGTTGGTGAGCAGTATTTTCAATAGGGAAATACAGCGTCCATCTTCGGCGTAGCTATGACAAATACCCATGCCGGTACTGTTACCGAGCCCCTTGTTCTTGTTGGTACGCTGGCTACCGCTGCTAGAGCAGGAGACATCGTATTTGGCCGCATCGGCCAATATGTTCAGTTTCTCTCGGATACGTTCAAAGGACATGCTGATAAGTATATAATCCAAAAATATGGAAATATTCCTAATAATGGAAATATTCCAATTAAATTTTGGATATATTCCATAATTCGTATATTTGAAAGGTTGCAACAACACAGACTTATGGAAAATGAACTGATATTAAAGCGTTTTATCGATATACGGCGAGATTTGGGATACACCCAAGTGGAGTTTGCAAAAGTTCTGGGCATTTCCAGTACCACGGCCGATATTGAAAGGGGGCGTACAAAACTTTCCGGAAAAGTGGTTACCGAGCTTTTAAAACAGTTCAAGGTAAATCCGCTCTGGCTTTTCGGTGATAGCGAGGAAAAATACCTACAACCGACCAATATCAACGTTATACCAAAGGTAGTGACCGTCGATGCCTCTGAAAATGAAAATATGGTACTGGTCAATGCGAAAGCGGCCGCTGGCTATCCACAAAACATTCAGGATACCAGTTGGTACCGACAATTGCCCGCCTTCGATCTACCCATACCGGAATTTAGAAATGCCACTTATCGTGGATTTCAGGTAGAGGGTGATAGCATGTATCCCAACCTAAAACCTGGAGACTGGGTCCTGGCGCGTGGTGTCGAACACATCGATTATGTCAGTGCGAACAAGATGTATGTGGTGGTGTTGGAAGATGCCGTGCTGGTCAAAAAAATTGAGCGAAAACCCAATTCAAACAATGTTACCCTAATTTCATTGAATCCCAATTACCCTCCTTACGAAATAAAACCATTTCAAATACAGGAACTATGGGAAGTCAATAGTAAGATTACTTTCAGTTTGGACGCTACGACCGACAAAGGCCTATTACGTCAGCTTCAGGAATCGATGGACGAATTAAAGAGCCAGATCAAACACGTAAAAAAGGTTTAGGAAGGATATGCTCACATCACTTTAATGTTGAAATGGTATTAACGGTTTGAAAGGGTATCCGTTTTAAGAGTATACAGGCCACTTTGTTTTAAGGTGAACCCCAATCCCTCGTACAGCTTGATGGCAGGTTTTCGGTGGTGCCCCGTAAAGAGCAACAGTTCGGTAACATTTCTGTTTTTTGCTTCGGATAGTAACACTTGCATGATTTTTTTTCCAATACCGTTTCCACGGTATTTTTCATCGACAACCACATCCTCTATCATTCCTTTTTTTCCGGAGATAACCGTATAAATGGCCATCACGGCCATCCCAACGATTACGTTTTCTATCCTGCAAACCACGAAAGCCGATCTCTCGTCCCGTTCCAATACCTTTTTTACGGACAGCTGTTTTATCTGGGCATTCAATTGTCGATACAACAAGGTTATCTGTTTTTGGTCTTCGGTGGTAACGGTGTTCCCCTTCAATAACGTGATGGTCATAAAATGGCTTTTGTCAAAAATAACAAAGCAAATAACCGCAACAAATTACCGGGATATCAAAATCACAGCTCCTTTTGGTTTTCTCCTGTGGTCAAGTGAAGGGCGTTATAACGGAATACAAACAGGGATCATGAAATATTGTATCTTGCTTTCATTGATATTTTCGTTATGGGGATACGCTTTTTATGTTTGATGTTCATACTGGTCTTTTGTAAAGGTTCGGCCAATACAACGGAGCGGGACACCCTGATTGTCGGGTATACCGCAGCGCCCCCGTTCATATTGGAACAGGGCGCCGATTTGTCCGGTATCAATATATTGTTGTGGGATCGAGTGGCGAAAGACCTGGATTTACCGTATAAGTTGGTGCGAATGCAATTCCCTAAAATGTTGGATTCTTTGGAGGCAGGCGCTATCGATTTGAGCATCAATCCCCTCACCATTACCAGTGAACGAAGTAAAAAAATGGAGTTTACACATTCTTTTTATGCCTCCAACGCCACCATTGCCATTGCGGAGAAGTCCTCTCTAGAAAAACTTGTCCAATTTTTAAAAGGATTTTTCAACCTCAATTTTTTAAGGGGGCTGTTGCTGCTGTTGACCATAATATTGCTTTTCGGCTTTGTGGGGTGGTTGTTCGAGCGAAAGGCGAACCCCGAACACTTTCGTTCGGGGTGGAAAGGCATTTGGGATGGACTTTGGTGGTCTGCCGTGACCCTAACTACGGTAGGATATGGGGACAAGTCCCCACGAACCGGTTTTGGTAAGATTGCCGCGTTGGTATTGATGTTCACGGGACTGCTTTTTATTTCGGGCCTTACCGCAGGAATCGCCTCTAGCCTCACGGTAAATCAGTTGAACAGCAACCCTGATAGTTTTAACGAGTTCAAGGAACGGAAGGTGGGGTCGGTTAAAAAAACGGGAAGCATGGCCTTTTTGCGTGCTCAATTTTTTAAGGATATCACTGGTTTTCAAAGTGTAGGGGAAGGCCTGCTGGCGCTTAAAAAAAATAGGATAGAGGCCTTCGTTTATGATGAGCCCATTTTATCGCACCGAATCCAAACAGATTCCAGTTTGAGTGCACTGGCCATCTTGCCCATAAAGTTCGACGTTCAGTTTTATGCTTTTGGTCTTGCCAAGGACAAGGTGGCCCTCGAGCAACAAATTTCACAACGTATTTTGGAAATCATGGAAACGGCCGAATGGCGCATTGTCCTTAACGAGTACGGACTCACGGAAATTTAATACCATTTCAAAGTTAAAATGGTATAAGAAATATTCAATTGTACGCTTTTAGGGTACCCATGTCCAAGTTTATGGGGCCGATGGAATGGGATTGGGGTAGGTAGACCCCATTGGGCATCATTTTCCAATCGTCCCAACTGGCCTCTATTCCCCCAATGGGAATAATACTCACCCACATCCGATAACTTTCGGGAAACCCATTCTCGTTCAACTCCCACAAATAACAATCTCCCGGAGTGCTGCCGCCCATGGAATAGCGAACGAGCAGGCCTTCGGTACCATCTTCCAATGGCACGATACTTCTTGTAGTACCCTTGTCGAATACTTTATAGGGAGCCACCAACCAAAAGGAATCATTATTAAAAAAATCTTGCGCTTTGCGAATTGCTCTTTGTCGTTTGCGACCTTTCACGGTCTCGCCTTGGTGTTTTACATTATTGTTTTTAGATGCGTTTAAATCTAACCGCACCACATAATCCGACCAGGATACGACCACGGTCCCCATGGTTTTGTCCCATTTATAGCAGTGGGCACCACCGGCGAACGACCATTCCAAAAAACGCGTCTGTTGGTATTGTTTCAAATGAATGGCACGAAGCATTTGTTTTGCCAGATCATCGGCCTTTGCGCCTTCTTTTCCTTCGGGAACGGGCACGTTAAAAACGAGGTAGAGTAAGCCAAAACCGACAACGGCGATAACGAGTATCCCGGCAAGGATCTTTAAAACACTTCGTACTATTTTTTTCATTTTCTATGGGTTTGCCGCGGTTTAAAAACCTACGGCGGTATCGTCTCCTCTTTTGTCGGCTCCTCCTTCAAGTCGACCATCCTCTAAAACACCGATGGCATCGACTTTACCGATAATGGGGGTACGTTCCTCGTTTAAGATATAGCCTTTTTCCGATAATTGCCGTTTTATTTCATCCGAAAAACCTTCTGGTTCAAAAATGACCATGTCGGGTAGCCATTGGTGGTGAAAACGTGGAGCGTTTACCGCCGCTTGCATGCTCATATGAAACTCATATTTATTAAGAATGGTCTGGGCTACGGCCGTAATAATGGTAGAGCCACCGGGCGTGCCGACTACCATGTACAATTCGCCTTCTTTTTCTACTATCGTAGGGGTCATACTGCTCAGCATCCGTTTTTCGGGAGCAATACTATTGGCCGCCGCTCCGATCAATCCGAACATATTGGGAACTCCCGGCTTTGCACTAAAATCGTCCATTTCGTTGTTGAGAAAAAAACCGAGGGCGTCGCAATACAACTTGGACCCATAGGCGCCGTTCAGTGTCGTTGTCACCGATACGGCATTGCCCTCACTGTCCACAATGGAATAATGTGTGGTCTCCATACTTTCGTTTACATCGACCTTTCCGTTTGCGATATCCGTCGATTTTGTCGCTTTTTCGAAGGAGAAATCGACCATCCGTTCTTTTAAATAGTCATCACTCAGTAAAACGTCCAGCGGAATATCCACAAAATCAGGGTCTCCCAAAAAATAATTCCGATCGGCATAGGCCCTTCGTGAAGCTTCTGTGAAAAGTTGTATGGCACGGGCGCTATTATGGCCATATTCCTTTATGTTGTGGCCTTCGATCATTTTAAAAATTTGATTGATGGTCACTCCGCCACTACTTGGTGGACTCATCGAAATAATCTTCAGATCCTTGTAGTTAAAAATGATGGGTTGTCGCCATTTTGCCTCATATGCCGCCAAATCGGCCATGGTGACATAGCCCCCGCTTTCTTGAATGAAATCCGCAAGGATTTTGGCATTTTCTCCCTTGTAAAAGCCGTCCCGTCCTTTTTCGGATATCGCGCGCAGGGTTTTTGCCAATACGGGATATCTTAGGGTGTCCCCTTTGGTACAGCCGATGGGAAAGCTAGTGTTTCCTCCATTTACTTCAAGGATCGACTCACGATAGTTGGCAAAACGTTCCGCCTGTTTTTCGGTAACGACTAGGCCTTTTTCGGCAAGGGCGATTACCGGTGCCAGAATATCCTTTAAGGGGAGTGAGCCAAATTTTTCGTGAACTTCTATAATACCGGCGACCGTTCCGGGAACGCCCACTGCCGTTGCCCCAATGGTGCTCATACCGGGCACTACATTGCCAAGGGAGTCCAAATACATATCTTTTGAAGCGGTCTTCGGGGCTTTTTCCCGATAATCGAGCGCCCCAACGTCCCCATCGGCCTTTCGGTATACCATAAAACCGCCGCCACCAAGGTTTCCCGCGAACGGATAGGCCACTACCAATGCCATTTCCGTCGCTACCATGGCGTCAAAAGCGTTCCCCCCTTTTTTTAAGATAGCGGCCCCAATTTGGGAAGCCTCTTCCCGTGCCGAAACGACCATGGCATTTTCGGTGACCAGGCCAGTGGGCGTTGCCGGAGGAGTTTTGCAGTTAAAAACGAGCAACAAAGGTATAATTGGAACAAGGGCTTTAAAATTTTTCATAGAAGACGGTAATGGTTTTTAGGTTAAACGGGGATTGAATTGGCATGCTATGGTTTCCTTATTTTAAGGCTAGGTATTTCTGTTTTGCGAACGTCCGCAAGGCTTCAAAAAACTCGGTAAACTCCGCTTCAAAAGCGGGATAATGTTCCTCAAGGTCTACAATGGCAAAATTCATCTTGGATTTGTTTTTTGTTCTTCGGTCCATACCGTTCAAAGTTCTGGAAATCCCTTCCATATTGGAATAATTGAAAAGCCAATTGTCAGCGATCATGTAGGGCATAAAGCGTTTTACCCCGTCGGGGAGTAAATCATATCGGTCTTCCAACAAATCGTAAAAGCGCTCGACGAAATCCGCTAAGGGGATGTCGGAATAACGATCCCAATTTTTTGCAAGAAAATGATCATAATAGATGTCAACAATAATCCTGCTGTAATGGCTATAGTTTTTGTGCAAACGTTTACTACTTTTTTTGGGGATGGGATGTGAATCGGTAAAGGTGTCTATTTCCCGATGAAGGAAAATGCCCTGTTGCACCCTTTTGGGCAAATGCTTGAATTTATTGCCCCGGATACTGTCGGCCACAAAGTTTCCTATAGCAATGGCATCGTCATCAAAAGAAAGGTAAATGTGCGCTAAAAAATTCATATTTCAACCAGTTATTGGAGCCCTCCGAATTTACGAATTAAGCCGTTGCCTTTGGTGACAACCCTTTATATTTGTAAAAATTTTTTGATACAGGTATGACATTAATTAAATCCATTTCTGGGATTCGTGGTACGATCGGTGGTCGGCCCGGAGACAATCTTACCCCGCTCGACGCGGTGAAATTTGCTGCTGCATATGGTACATGGTTAAAAGACTATAGCAAAAAAGAGGCCCTTACCGTGGTCATTGGTAGGGATGCCCGACTGTCAGGACAAATGATCCAAGATTTGGTCGTCGCTACCCTGGTGGGACTTGGTATCGATGTGGTCGACCTCGACCTGTCTACAACGCCCACCGTTGAAATAGCGGTACCGCTCGAAAAAGCGGACGGAGGTATCATCCTAACGGCAAGCCATAATCCCAAACAGTGGAACGCGCTAAAGTTATTGAACGAAAAAGGGGAATTCTTGGATGCCGAACAGGGCGCCCGGATCCTGAAAATTGCGGAAGAGGAGAATTTTTCCTTTACCGAGGTGGACGATTTGGGTACCGTTACCCGAAACGACGCGTATATCGATATACATATTGACGAGGTTTTGGAGCTTTCCCTTGTGGATGCCGAAGTGATAAAGGCGGCAAAGTTCAAGGTAGTGGTCGACGGCGTAAACTCAACTGGCGGTATTGCCATACCCAAACTATTGGAAGCCTTAGGGGTAACGGTGGTAAAATTGTATTGCGATCCCACCGGTCATTTTCCGCATAATCCTGAACCTTTAAAGGAGCATCTTGGTGCCATTTGTGAAAAAGTGGTTGCAGAGAAGGCCGATTTTGGTATTGTAGTAGACCCCGATGTGGATCGGCTCGCCTTTATTGCCAATGATGGGGAAATGTTCGGAGAGGAATACACCTTGGTGGCCTGTGCGGATTACGTACTCGGAAAAACACCGGGAAATACGGTTTCCAACCTATCATCGTCACGTGCTCTGCGCGACATTACCGAAAAGCATGGGGGTGTTTATGAAGCGGCGGCCGTAGGCGAAGTAAACGTGGTTGCAAAAATGAAGGCCACAAAAGCCATTATCGGTGGTGAGGGAAACGGTGGCATCATCTATCCCGAAAGTCACTATGGTAGGGACTCCTTGGTGGGAACGGCCCTATTTTTAATGTTGATGGCCGAGAGGGACGGTACGGTAGCGGAGCTTCGCGCCGGTTATCCGTCCTATTTTATGAGCAAAAAGAAAATCGCCCTGACGCCGGACTTGGATGTGGACAGTATTTTGGAGAAAATGGCCGCTGCTTACAAAAACGAGCAATTGTCGACCATAGACGGGGTGAAAATCGATTTTGCAGAGAATTGGGTACATCTTCGAAAGTCGAATACCGAACCCATCATTCGGGTGTATACGGAGGCCAAGAGCCAAGAAGAGGCACATGCACTAGCCGACAAAATCATTGCGGAAATAGAGGCGATAGCGGTTTCTTAAGCCTGTTCCGACTTGGTTTGTTGTTCCGTAGCAAAAGCGGCAGGGGTTTTGCCCCGGTGTTTCCATCGTTTATGGGTCCATAAATAATAGGCGGGATTTTCCTTTATCTGCTGTTCCGCTAAGCGAAGAAAACAATCGGTAATTTCATTCTTTTCGGTTTCCTTTCCGTTTTCCGTTATGGGAAGGAACTCCGCTTCGTAATGTCCACGGCCTGTTTTGGAAACCTTTAAAAACACCACGGCAAGGCCCAGTTTTCGCGCCAAGGTTTCGGCACCATTGATTACCGGAACCTTGATGCCCATGAATTCTGCCCAGTAATGGGCACGGTGTGCCTGTGGCGATTGATCGCTAACCATACCAAAAATGCCCGTAATGCCCTGTTGTTTGTTCCGTACGATGGTCTTTACCGTTTCTTTTTGGGTAATAAGGGTGGTATTCCATTTTGCCCTTACTTTTCGTGCCCAGTTATCAAAGTATGGATTGGTAATGCGTTGGTACACCGCATACCCTTTGGATGTTACATAATTGTTCATGCTCATGTTCCATTCCCAGCTGGCGTAATGGGAGCATACCACCAAAATACTTTTCTCCTTTTCCAACCGCTGTATCATATCCATATTCTTGATGCGATACCGTTTTGCGATTTCCGTTTTGGAGAGGTTCATGGTTTTTACCATTTCCAAAAACATATCGCACATATGTTTAAAAAAGGTCTTTTCTATTTGCCGTCGCTCCATTTGCGATCGCTCCGGAAAAATGAGCTGTAAATTCGAACGGACTACTTTTTTACGGTAACCGATCAAGCGGTAAACGAGAACGTAAACGACGTCCGAAAAGCGGTAGAGTAGCCAAAAGGGAACTATGGAAATCAACCAAATAAAGGGGTATGCCAAAACAAAGACTAAGCGCTGCATTTCAAATGAATCTAGGCAAATATAGCTATATTTGAATCGTAACCTAAACAGGTCAAATGTTTGATAATATCCATCTTGCCACCATTGCCATTATCGCTGCCAACGTACTCGTTTCAATCAAAGGATTTGAAGACCGGTCCTTTTTGGAGCGTTATAAATTCAGCGTCGGCGGTATTCGATCGGGACAAAAGGAACGGATGCTTACCTCAGGGTTCTTACATGTGGATTGGACCCATTTGATTTTTAACATGCTCACCTTGTATTTTTTCGCAAATACGGTAATTTCCCGTATGGGCGCACCCAAATTTTTGGGAATTTATGCGATAAGCCTTGCCGCCGGAAGCCTTTTGGCACTTTTTTTTCATAGGGAAGAACCTTATTACAGCGCCGTAGGGGCTAGCGGGGCGGTAACCGGGGTGCTTTATGCCGCCATTTTGTTACAACCTACGATGAACCTATATTTATTTTTTGCCGTTCCGATACCTGCCTATATTTTCGGGATCGGTTATTTGATGTATTCCATTTACGGGATGAAGAACCGTTTGGGAAATATTGGACATACGGCGCATTTCGGTGGTGCAATCGGCGGTTATGTAACTACCTTGATATTTCTACCCTATCTATTTGAGACCGAAACCCTTATGGTAGGGCTGCTGGCCATCCCTATTATCGTGCTCTTCATATTGCAGCGTTCCGGGAAAATTTGACATGCTGCTAGTCGTTCCTACAGCTAATATTCACTCCTTGTAGGAGAAAAACTCCGTTCGTCGAATAAAATGATAAAATTATACCATTAACTATATATTTACGTTCAGTTAGAACCCCAATTCTAATTGGTAAAACCTACTTATCATGAATAAAGTTTCCCTCGTGGCAATCGCCACTATGATATTGGTTGCATCATGTAGTGATGAAACCACAGTGTACAACAGTCCTGAAGAAAACGTTCTTTTAGAGGACAATCAAACTATTTTAGACAACAGTATCAGTTTTGAAAATTCCGGTGTGCTGGACATTTTTGAGCTGGACAAGACCACCGGTAAAGTCTCGAAAAATGAAGACGGTACGGCCGGTGATTACCCACTTACCTTAGTGGGTCAGGTGACAAGTCCTTCGTACAGGGGTACGTTGCTAACCGCCTCCCATGTGGATGTGGAGGGCGATTATGCCTATATTTCGTATAACACCTCTGGTGATACGTATTTAGGCGGTATCGATGCCGTAAACATAAGCGACCCTAACAATCCGAGGGTTACCTCAAGATTATACTATACCAATGCCGATATCAATTCCATAAAGTACGACAACGGATATGTGTATTTAGCTGGCGGATTCGATTCTGAACGTTCCGCAACCATCGAATTTAATTCCTTTGTTGGAAAAGTGAACGTTACCAACGGCCGCTTTGATATTAGTGGGGGCATTACATATGGCTTTCAGGAAGGTTTTAACGCAACCGATGTAAAAATAACGGGCAATACCTTATTGGTGACCAGCGGAAAAGATGGCGTTATCACCAAATATGATAAAGCTACCGTAACCAGTACCAATGAAGCCGCCTTTGCCGATTTAAGGGCTATGGCGATCAATGACAACACCATTGCCGTTTTAGACGGTAGTCAGGGTGTCAATGTTTTGAACCAAGATTTAGAGGTGACCGCTCAAATCGGGATCGTATCCGATTTTGGTGACTTTGCAAAACGGACCTTGGATTTTTATGAAAATAATATCATCGTTTCCGAGGGCGCTAAAGGCGCTGGAGTATACGAAGCCGGTTCCGGAACACTTTTGGAGTATATACCCATTCTTATCAATCCCGAAGGCGTTGACAATTCGGATGTTGTGACCAATGCGGTGGCGGTTAACGAAGGCATTGTTTTGATGGCGAACGGTGGTGCGGGGCTATGCCTTTCCGAAGACGCCGGAGATAATACGGACTTGGTAGGTATTATTGCTCTTGACGGATCCATCAATTATGTAGAGACCAAAGGCGACTATGCTTTTGCGGCTTCCGGAAAATCGGGTCTGCAGATTATAAAAATGAACAAACCGAGCACTAGTCTGGAAGCGGCATGCAGTGCCAGCCCGGTCTATAGCGGTAGTTCCAACCTTAACGTAAATTCTGGAGAAGAATTGGCATACCGAGGTTCCAAACGTTTTAATAGCGTAAACGTGGACGGAGGGTTGTTGCTGTGTGGTTCATGGACCGTAAGAAATGCGGTAAACATCAACCAAAGCGGGTCGTTCGAAATGAACGGTACCTTTGTAGTGGGAAGAAACAACCGCAGAAGAAATGTGACCGTTGGCAAAGATGCCACGTTTCGGGTAGAGGGCAACCTTACCATTTATGGCGATCTGATTCTTGAAGATGGGGCCACCTTGGCCTTTTTAGGAGCGAATTCGGTCGTAAACGTTTTGGGCGATGTGGTAAAAAATGGCGATGTCCAGATTACCGGTTCTTTCGATGATGTTCAGAACAAGTTTTAACGGAAATATAAATGCATAAAAAATCCGATACCGTTTTACGGTATCGGATTTTTCTTTTTGAGATGGGAGGGAGGTTTAGTTCAATACTTCCGCAACCTTGTCCTCCAATGCCTTTCCTCGAAGGCCTTTGGCGATAATGACACCGTTTTCATCCAGCAAAAATGCCGCTGGAATGGCATCTACATTGTAAAGTTTGGCAATGGCATCATTAAAATAAGCTAGGTTGGAAACGTGGTTCCATACTAGCCCGTCATCGGCAATGGCCTTTTTCCAATCTTCCGCCTTACGATCGAGGGACACCCCTAGCACATTGAATCCCTTGTCGTGATATTTTTCATAAACCTTTACGATATTGGGATTTTCCGCCCGACACGGCTTGCACCATGCCGCCCAAAAATCGATAAGGGTCAGTTTTCCCTTTACCTCACTAAGGCTGGTTTCCTTTCCGTCCGGGGTAGGTGCCGAAAATTCCGGGGCGGTCGCACCGATATCCGTACTTTTCGCGTTTTCTTCCCGTTCCCGTACCACCTTCAATTGCTCAAGGATTCTTTTTGCCGCTTTGGTATTTTTCATATCCGGGGTAAGACTATCGTACATGTTCTGGATGTCACTGCTCGGCAACGCCCTGGAACCCATGGCCCTTTCGATCAGTAAGGTAGAGATCAATGCATTGCGATGTTCCTTAATATAGTTCAGGTCAAAATTTTTGTACTCCTCTTGAAGTTCCATCATTTCGTCCCGCAGGGCGGTCAAAGTGGCTTCGTCCCGGCTGGCGTTCGCTTTTTGCATGTCCTCCTGAATGGATTGCGCACGTCCCGAAATTCCCTTGAACTTATCCAGATAGTCACTAAAAATTGCATTTTGTTCCGTTCCCTCGATTTTGGCCACGTTCAAGCTATCCTTCTGTCCGGACCATTCGATTTCACCGTTTTCGATGATCAGTGCCGAGTTGCCCCCTAGCTTATCAAAAAATAAATAATGCATTTCCGGAACATCCGCCTTTCCGGTAAAAACGAACTTTCCGTTTTCAACGGTTGCGGTATCGATATCGACCGGTTGGCTATTTTCGCCCAGGGCTTTTAAGTATACTGCGGTACCGTTGGCGACTTCACCTCTTATGCTTCCGTTAATGGTATAGCCTTCCGGAGCCGAGTCACATGCGGCGAGCATTAAAAGTGCACCGCCAAATATTGCTAATTTTTTCATTTGTTCTCTTTTAAAACGGCTCAAAGGTACTAATAATAGCGAGTATAAAAAAAGCTCCTTTTTGTTGAAAAGGAGCCTCTAGAATTATACCTGAATTTGTGCTTAAAACTGATAGCGTACCCCGAGTCCGATATCGAAATCGAGATTGTTATCGAAATCGCCGTAACCAATGAGCCCAAGTTCGGGCCGTAGGTCCAAGGAAAGGAGCAAAGGGAAATCAAAACTATATTCGATACCCACGGTCCCTGCCGCAAAAACGAAAAATCCACCATCGGGCTGAAATGCTTCGTTGTCCCGTAAGGTAAGTTCGAAATTGGCATCACCGAGTCCGCCCCCAAATCCGTAGTACCATTGAAGACCGCCATCTATCGGGCGCACCCAATGGTACAGCACGGCTACCTTAAAGGCATCGTATTCCCGGCTATCGCGCCAACCCAGATCAATTTCTAGCCTGTTGTACCTGCCGATGGATTTTTGGTAGGATATTTCGGCACCGTAGCCATCGCTTTCGCCCAAACGCAATCCGATCGCGTGGTTGGAAATTTCTTGGCCATGTACGAAATCGGTACCGACCGTACAAAATGCTAAAAAGATAAAAAGTTTTAAAATTTTCATATGTATCCGTTTTGGTTCTGAACTCGTTTAAACTTTTTGCGTTTAAGCGAAAATTAGTCATTTTTTGGCCATTTGAAGGCTTTTTTGATTTGCATAGCAGGACTACGGAAAGAAAAAAAGGCAAAGAACGGACGAAAAAGGGCAATTTTTTAGCAAATGGAAAAAGTTTAAACGAGTTCTCTAAATAAAATAGGGGAACAGAAGTTCCTCCGCCAATAAAAACTTAATTTTGCATTCAAAATTGTTTGAACTTGGATAAAAATTTGCTAAAAGAACTGTCCGTTTCCCTCGATGGGGAGCTTTTAGACGATGCGTTGACCAAAGCGCTTTATGCCACGGATGCTTCGGTATACCGTAAAACACCCTTGGGCGTGGCGTTTCCCAAAACTACAGACGACCTTAAACAACTGATTCTTTTTGCGAAGAAACATGCCATAGGCTTGATTCCGCGAACCGCGGGTACCTCTTTGGCAGGGCAGTGCGTGGGCGACGGTTTGGTGGTGGACGTTTCCAAGCATTTTACGGAAATCATAGGTTTGGATGAGCAAAAGCGCCAGGTTACCGTTCAGCCGGGAGTGGTTCGTGATGCGTTAAATCGCTTTTTGCTACCTTATAGACTGTTTTTTGGGCCAAATACCTCTACGGCAAATCGGTGTATGATAGGGGGAATGGTCGGGAATAATTCTTCGGGAACCACCTCTATCAAATATGGGGTAACCCGGGATAAGGTGGTCTCCATGAAAACCGTGCTATCCGATGGGTCGGAAGTGGAATTCGGGGCGCTGGACGAAGCGGAGTTCATGGCAAAGACCAAAGGAAAAGGTATTGAAGCTAAAATATACCAAAACCTTTATAATGAGTTGTCCAACAAGGAAATAAGGCAAGAAATTATCAGCGAATTTCCAAAACCTGAAATTCATAGGCGGAATACCGGCTATGCGGTGGATGAGCTGTTGCGCGGTACCCTTTTTGGTGGTTCGGAAACCCAAGTAAACCTTTGTGAATTGTTAAGCGGTAGCGAAGGAACATTGGCGTTTACCACCGAGGTTACCTTGCAGCTAGATCTATTGCCGCCAACCTTGTCGGCTATGGTAGTGACCCATTACCGTACCTTGGAGGAATGTCTGTCCGATGTGGCCCCGGTCATGGAATGTGGTTTGCATACCTGCGAAATGATGGACAAAGTAATTTTGGATTGCACCAAAAACAACAGGGAACAGTTAAAAAATCGCTTTTTTGTTTCCGGAGATCCCGAAGCGCTATTGATGTTGGAGGTAAAGGCCGATACGGGTGCCGCGTTGCAAGAACAATTGGACCGGTTGCTGACGGTAATCGATGCCTCGGGGCTCAGTTATGCAAGTCCCGTTCTAAAAGAGGGCGACATTGCCAAGGCGCTGGAGCTCCGAAAGGCGGGATTGGGTCTTTTGGGAAATATCGTCGGCGACCGAAAAGCGGTTGCCTGTATCGAGGATACCGCCGTAGCTTTGGAGGATTTGAAAGACTTTATTGGGGAATTTTCCCAAATCATGAAGGGATACGGTCAAAAAGCAGTGTATTACGCACATGCCGGGGCGGGCGAACTGCACCTTCGGCCTATTTTGAATTTGAAAAAAAGCGAGGATGTTACCCTTTTTAGGGCAATTACCACGGACGTGGCCAAACTGACCAAAAAGTATAAAGGCTCGTTCAGTGGGGAGCATGGCGATGGTATCGTGCGTGCCGAGTTTATTCCTTTGATGATAGGGGAAAAGAATTATGAGCTGTTGAAACGGGTAAAATCCTATTTCGATCCCGAGCATATCTTCAATCCGGGAAAGATTGTGGATGCCTACCCCATGGATGCCGCTTTGCGCTACGATATCGATAGGGAGGAGCCTGTTGTGGAAACCTTAATGGATTTTTCGGACAGCGAGGGAATATTAAAAGCGGCGGAAAAGTGCAACGGTAGTGGCGACTGTAGAAAGCCCCACGAAATGAAAGGAGGCATGTGTCCGAGCTACCACGCTACCAAAAACGAAAAAGATACTACACGGGGAAGGGCGAATGCCCTAAGGGAGTTTTTGACCCACTCCGAAAAGCCCAACCGCTTTGATCGGCAGGAATTGAAGGAGGTCTTTGATCTTTGTTTGAGTTGTAAGGCCTGTAGCAGTGAATGCCCGAGCAATGTGGATATCGCTACCCTAAAAGCGGAGTTTTTGTATCAGTATCAGGAAGCGAACGGCTATCCGCTGCGTTCAAAACTTTTCGCCTATAATACCAAATTGAACCGACTGGGGAGCATGGTTCCCGGGCTCACCAACCGTATCTATCGCTCTGGGGTGCTGGGCGGAATTTTAAAGAAATCCGCTGGGGTGGCGTTTAAAAGAAGCCTTCCCGAAGTTTCAAGTTTTAATTTTGATAAACATCTGCAACATCTTCAAAAAGATAGTGTTGTGAATAAAGGAAGAGTAGTTCTTTACATCGATGAGTTTACCAACTACATGGATGTAGATCTTGGTAAAGATGCGATGGCACTTATGGTGAGTTTAGGGTATGAGGTGACCCTGTTTTTCGGGGAAAGTGGCCGGACCTTCATCTCAAAGGGGTTTTTGAAACAGGCGAAGCGGTTGGCCAAAAAGAATGTTAAGGCGCTTTTGGCGTATGCCTCTGAGGGTATTCCGATAGTAGGATTGGAACCTTCGGCGATACTCACGTTTCGCGATGAATACAAGCGCTTGGTCCCCGAACGGTCGGAAGTGCTTAAAGTGGGGGAGCACAGTTTTTTGATCGAGGAATTTCTGGCTTCGGAAATAGGGAAAGGCGTGCTGACCAAAGACCTATTTACCAAGGAAGCACGAAAAGTAAAGATCCATAGCCATTGTCATCAGAAGTCGTTGAGCAATCAAAAGGTCACTTTTGACATGTTGAACCTTCCCGAAAATTACGAGGTGACCATTATCAGTTCGGGCTGCTGTGGTATGGCCGGCTCTTTTGGGTATGAAAAGGAGCATTACGAACTGAGCATGCAGGTAGGGGAGCTCAAATTGTTCCCATCCGTTCGCAACGCCGCCGCGGATACCATTATTGCCGCTAACGGTACCAGTTGTCGACATCAGATCCATGATGGTACGGAACGCGAGGCCTTGCATCCCGTGACCATTTTAAAGAATGCATTAGTCGATTAGGGGTTCTTCCGCCGTGTCGGAAGCTTTCTTTTCAGAAGCTATGGAGGCGATCAATTCATGAATGTCCAGCTGCTTTAACTCCTCGTCGGCAAAGAACGGAGAAAGACGGTCGTGATTGTAACGGTATATTTTCCAGCGCTTGAAGGAATACTCCAAGGCGGTCAAATGTTCCACCCAGTCACCGGAGTTCAAATAGGTGCATGTTCCGTTTGGCGTAGTCACAACCTCCTTTTTGGGCAAGTGTATGTGACCGCATACCACATAGTCATATCTTTTTGCTATGGCGAGGTCTATCGCCGTGCGTTCAAAGTCCCCAACATACCGGGTGGCCCCTTTAATACTGTTTTTGATTTTTTTGGAGAGTGAAAATTTTTCGCGTCCCGCCCAGTGTAACGCCCGGTTGACAAACCGGTTCAAAACAATGAGTAAGTCGTAACCGTATCCGCCCAATTTGGCTAGCCATTTCATATTTTGAATGGAAAGATCAAAAACGTCCCCATGAAAGAACCATGCTTTTTTTCCATCCAAGGACAGCACCAGCTTGTTGCAAACGTGCAGGTTCCCCATCGTCGTATCACTGAACTTGCGGAGTACCTCGTCATGGTTGCCCGTAATGTAGAACACTTCGGTGCCTTTTGCGGCCATCCCGATAATTTTTCGCAACACTTTCATGTGCGATTTGGGAAAATAACGTTTGTTAAATTGCCATATATCGATAATATCGCCGTTCAAGACCAATTGTTTGGGGTTGATGCTGTTCAGATACGTCAATAGTTCCTCGGCATGACATCCAAAGGTGCCCAAATGAATATCTGAAATGACCACAACTTCTAGCGTACGTTTTCTCAAAATGGATTTTTATACAAAATAAACCTATCGGTATCAATATAAGGATATCAAAACATCAAGAATGAATGTTGTTTTGATTAAGGGAAGTTTAATGGGGACGTTGCTATGTTAAGGGAATATTACTGCGGTTGCGTGTTGGCAAACGTTGATTTAAGATTTACCTTTGTTTCTTGACGATTTTGGCTTTCTCGGGCATAAACGGCAAGGTATTGTCGGTTCCGTGCCCATTTTCATTAAAAGAAGTATAGCATTATGGCAGGTAATACATTTGGGAATTTGTTTAAGATTATGACGTTCGGGGAATCCCATGGTGTTGCCATCGGTGGGGTGATCGAGGGATGTCCATCGGGCATCGAATTGGATATGGAGGCGATACAAAAGGAGCTGGACCGCCGAAAGCCAGGGCAATCGGCAATCGTAACACAACGTAAGGAGCCGGATACCGTTGAGTTTTTTTCAGGTATTTTTGAAGGGAAAACGACGGGTACGCCAATAGGCTTCGCCATTCGGAACACCAATCAAAAATCACATGACTACTCCCACATTAAAGACTCCTACAGACCTTCCCATGCCGATTATGTGTACGATAAAAAATACGGTTTTCGTGATTATCGCGGCGGTGGTCGCAGTTCAGCCAGGGAAACGGCAAGTAGGGTCGTTGCAGGCGCGATAGCCAAACAATTCTTAAGCGGGATTCAAATAAACGCTTATGTTTCCCAAGTGGGGGCGTTAAAAATGGAAACACCGTATCAGGAACTGGACCTGTCCCTTACCGAATCCAATGCCGTGCGCTGTCCCGATCCCGAATCGGCAAAAGCAATGGAAGCGTATATCAAGGAAGTACGTAAGGAAGGGGACACCATTGGCGGTGTAATCGATTGTGTTATAAAAAATGTGCCCGTAGGGCTGGGAGAGCCGGTTTTTGATAAATTACATGCGGAGTTGGGAAAGGCAATGCTGTCCATTAATGCGGTAAAAGGTTTTGAGTATGGAAGCGGTTTTGAAGGGGTCACCATGAAGGGCAGTGCCCATAACGACCAATTTAATTCGGACGGAACCACAAAAACAAATTACAGCGGTGGTGTTCAGGGAGGTATCAGCAACGGTATGGACATCTATTTTAAGGTGGCGTTTAAGCCCGTAGCCACGATAATTCAAGGATACGAGACCATCGATAAGGATGGGAACATGGTGCAGACCAAGGGAAAAGGCCGACACGACCCTTGTGTTGTGCCAAGGGCGGTGCCCATTGTAGAGGCCATGGCAGCCTTGGTGCTCGCCGACTATACCTTACTGAACCGGACCATTCAAAAATAATAGTGCCGGAGCTTGTTGATTATGTAGTTTAAGTGTGAAGGAACCTAAGGAAAAAGACTTTCCCTGCAACCGCCCAATACTATTATTTGAGGCCGCTCCTGCGGCCTTGTCACCCAACGAAAGACGAAGATTTCGATAGCCCCTAAGCCAACCGTCAAAATCTGCTTTTCCATTCCGTCCAAAAACAGTAACTTACCCGCTTAAAGCAACCGCGGTATGGGTAAATTGGCGTTACATTGGAAAATCTTGATCGGAATGCTGTTGGGGCTCGTTTTTGGCTTTGCCATGACGTATTTCGATGGAGGGAAAACGTTTGTCGCCAATTGGATCGAACCCTTCGGCGCTATTTTCGTGAAACTGCTAAAACTGATAGCGGTACCGTTAATTCTGGCTTCCTTGATCAAGGGAATATCAGATCTTAAGGACATCTCCAAGTTTCGAAAAATAGGTTTGCGAACCATTGGCATTTACGTGCTGACGACCGTGGTGGCCATTTCCGTTGGCCTGGTTCTGGTAAACACGCTCCAACCCGGGAACGGTATCGATGCTGAAACCATTGAAAAATTTTCCCAGACCTACGCCAATGACAGCGGTGTCACCGATAAGTTGGACGAGGCGTTGAAACAAAAGAGCAACGGTCCCCTACAGTTTTTAAAGGATATGGTCCCGGACAATGCGGTGGCGGCCATGAGCGATAATAAACTAATGCTGCAAGTTATATTCTTTACCATCTTTTTAGGCATATCAATGCTACTGGTGGGAGAAGAGAAAGCCCGTCCGTTAAAGTCCTTTTTTGATTCCCTGAACGAGGTGGTGCTCAAAATGGTCGACCTCATTATGTTGTCGGCGCCTTATGCCGTTTTTGCCCTTTTGGCCAATGTGGTATCCTCCTCCGGAGACCCGGATCTTCTGGTGGCCTTATTGAAATATGCTGGGGTAGTGGTACTGGGGCTGCTCTTGATGATCGTGTTTTATGCCGTTTTGGTAACTTTATATACGGGAAAAAATCCCTTGTGGTTCCTGAAACAGATCAGTCCGGCACAATTGCTCGCTTTTTCAACAAGTTCGAGTGCCGCTACCTTGCCGGTTACCATGGAAAGGGTAGAAGAACATATCGGGGTGGATAAGGAGGTGTCCAGTTTTGTTTTGCCCGTCGGCGCTACCATTAATATGGATGGTACGAGCTTGTACCAAGGTGTTGCGGCAGTTTTCGCCATGCAAGTGTTGTGGCCGGAGGGACTGGTGTTCAGTAACCAGCTCATCATCGTATTAACGGCCCTATTGGCTTCTATCGGTTCCGCGGCCGTTCCCGGGGCCGGAATGGTCATGTTGGTCATTGTATTGGAATCCATCGGTTTTCCTCCGGAACTGTACCCTATCGCATTGGCATTGATCTTTGCCGTAGACCGTCCCTTGGATATGTGCCGGACCGTAGTCAATGTTACCGGGGATGCCACGGTTTCAATGATCGTTGCAAAATCGGTAGGAAAGTTAGGAGATCCAAAACCAAAAGAATGGGACGACCATTTGGAAGAAGTGCGGTAACACGTTTTCAAATGGCGCATTGTCGATCAGGCCTTTGATATTATTTTTAAACGGAAGCATATGAATATTTGTTTTTTAATGTACCCTTGGGAGGAAATAGACGCTGAGAACGATACCAGTTTGGCGCTAATACACGAATGTGTGAAAAGACAGCATGGCGTAGCCATTTGTACCCCGGCCAACCTTACTATCCGCAACAGCGTTACCAATGCTTTTTGTACCGTTATCGGCCGTATGGAGAAGGTTCCGAGCAATTTGAAGACCTTTTACAAACAGGCGAAGGTGCGGGAGGAAATGCTTCCCCTGGCCGGTTTTGATGTGATTTTTATGCGGGCCAATCCGCCTTTGGACCCGATCATGCTGAATTTTCTGGATTCCGTAAAAGATGATGTGTTCATCGTTAACTCGCTGCAAGGCATTCGTGAAGCAAACAATAAACTCTACACCGCAGCATTTGGGGATTCACATAGCAACATTATCCCGACCACCCATGTTTCCAAAAATAAGGGATATCTGTTGAAACAGATTAAAGAATCCCAGGCCGATAAAATGATATTGAAACCCTTGAACGGTTTTGGGGGATCCGGGGTAATCCTAATCGAGAAATCGGCAATGAGTAATATTAAATCATTGTTAGATTTTTACGTAACCAACTCTGATGGAAGTTCTAACTATGTAATACTTCAAGAATACATTGAAGGTGCGGATCAGGGTGATGTTCGTATATTATTGTTGAATGGCGAACCGATCGGAGCCATGAAACGGGTGCCGGGATCGGACGATCACCGAAGCAATGTGTCCGCCGGTGGATCAGTGGCCAAGCACCATTTGACCAAACAGGAAAAGGCACTGTGCAAGCAGATCGGACCGAAGTTGGTGAAGGACGGGCTCTACTTTGTGGGAATCGACGTCATAGGCGGAAAGCTAGTAGAGGTCAATGTGATGTCGCCAGGAGGAATAACCTATATGAACAAGGTGTACAAGGCCAAACTACAATCGAAGGTAATCGATTTTGTGGAGAGCAAGGTGCTCGACCAATTACAGGCTTTTCAACGGCGCACCCGATTACGAGACGAGGTAGAAAATGCTTAAACTTTCCGTTTCCCATATTATTGAGAAGATAGAAAGGCAGGAGGCCTTCGAGGCCGTTGCCGAGGACTATTCCTTTAGCTTGAAAATCGATTCGTACGCTCCCTATATCTGCGCCGCGGTGCACGATGGACACCAGTTTCGAAAATCGCTTTGGGAAAACTGTACCCATACCGAATATGAACGATGGTACGAAGAGGACCCATGTACAAGGGAAATGGTACATGACCACCCCATAGTCATCGCGGGGAGGGACAGCCGGTTCGAGTATGACCTGAACCGTGCGCCCGAGGCCGCCGTGTATACCGATGCCTGGGGCAAAACGCTTTGGAAAGTTCCCTTGCCCGATACGGAACGGGAATTGAGCCTTAAAAAACACAACAATTTTTACCGGGTGGTCCGTGCTTTGGTCGGCCAGATCGAAAAAATACACGGAACGGCACTGGTTTTTGATATGCACAGCTACAATTACAGGCGATGGGAACGGGAAGTTCCGGTATGGAACCTCGGTACCGCGAATATCGACGAAAAAAGATTTGGCGCGCTTGCGGAATCGTGGCGCCGACAGCTTGGGGAAATGAAGTTGCCGAACGGTATCGTTTCCACCTCAAAAATCAATGATACCTTTCAAGGGAACGGTCACTTTTTAAAATACATAACCCATACCTTTGAGAATACGTTGGTACTCGCTACGGAAATTTCCAAAATTTATTGCGATGAGCTTTCGGGGATGATTTATCCGGAGGTGGTCCGTAGCGTTGCCTCACATTTTATGGACGCAATGCCCAGACAAGTCGACGAATTCTTGAGTAAAAAAGGATGATGATCACCGAACAACAGACCGATTTACAGGGAGCATATACCGAACTGTTCGATATTGACCATAACCTGGACCGTTTGGTCAAGAAAATAGAATTGCTCAGCTATGTAAACCCCTTGAATACCGAAAAGCAAAAGCAACTATTTTTTGCCTCCAAGTATAGCAAAAACCCGGAGTTTCGATACCCAAAGCTGAAGTTTGATGCCTATAAGTTGCATCGGCTGTTCTTTTCGCAGCGTTTGGAACGCGTTCAGGACGATGCCATTCGGCAACTCTATCAGGATATCATTTACTATTATTCCAATATGGTTCAGTGTATCGAGACCATAGGGGAAGGCAAGCGCTTTTATTACAACTCCCTAAGGGTGTATGGCTCGCCTACGGAAAAAGACGTACAGAACGCCCGTTTTATCCTCCATTATGCCGATGCCCCGCATCCCCCGGAGATGGACAAGATTTTTAGCCCCGAAGAGGCGAAGTCCTATTTTTTGGATTTTTCAAAACAATATGATTTTCCGCTCAACGTAAAGTTTTCCACCCATATGGCCGCCGATGCCATGGTGAGCAACGTTTCACAGACCTTATTGATCAAAAAGAACACCAAATTCAGTAAAAATCAATTGTTGACCTTGGCAAATCATGAAATTGGCGTGCACTTGGTCACCACCTTCAATGGCATGTTGCAACCGCTCAAAGTCTTTTCGAACGGTTTTCCAAAGAATGTGGAAACCCAGGAAGGGCTTGCCGTTTTCAGTGAATACATGAGCGGTGCGCTCACCTTAAAACGGTTAAAAGAGTTGGCGTATCGCGTGCTGGCATCGGACAGTCTGATCAAAGGATACGATTTTAAGGGGACCTTTGATCTGATCCATAACCAGTACAAGCTCAACAGAAACGATGCTTTCGCCATTACCCTTCGGGCGCATAGGGGAGGGGGCTTTACCAAGGACCGCCTATACCTGAGCGGATTGCGTACCATTTACAAACGCTATCGGGAGGGACGATCTATGGACCATTTATTGACCGGAAAGGTATCGGTCGATTATGAGGACGCCATTAATACGCTATACGATAAGGGATTGGCGTTGCGCATTACCCATAACAACCACGCTTTTGAGGAAAACCGGAATACCGATAAAACGCTTGACTTCATTTTGAACAATCTCAAGTAGGAAGACCCAGTGCTTTTTCAAAGCAAATGCCATTGTTCCCTATGAGGTGCAAAAACCTTTGACTTTCATAAAGAACATGGCATTGCAACACCATTAAACCCGCTTTATGCATTAGAAAATCTATTACAGCTTCCAGCTACTTCAAAATATGGTGCTGCGCTACATTTTTAAATGTAACCGTAGCGGTGCTATGCTTACATTCATAAAATGTCATATTTTATCGCAGCTAAAAGCTTCATTACGAAGTTCTAATGCATAAAGCGGGTTAAATGGAGATCCGTTTGTATTTTGGATACTTCACCTGAAACGAAAAACCTTCTGTTTTACTTTGTTGTGGCGATAGCTGCAGTTTCCAGGCCAAAAGTCCCTTTTTTGTATCGTATGCCGCCGTATGGGTCGTTATTTCACTTACTTTGATGTCCTTATTTTGAGAAATCGGGATGCGATCTACCAACTTGAGGTCGATGGGCGCGGACGTATTGTTTTTTACGGTAATGTCATAAGCCCTGTTCAGGATGCGATTACTACCGGTAAACGATTTTGCCTTGAAATTTTTACGCTGCTTTCGTGTTACCGTAATGTTTTGTTCGATTCCCAGCGAAACGGTCATCTCTTTTTTAGTCGTATAAGGGTCAATGGTCGTTTTTCCTGCATAGGTACCTTTAAAATAGATGCTGGCTTCTCCCGGCAACAACTTGTATTTTTCCCAGTTTTGAAAGGTGCTCGTCAGAAATACATGCTCATTTACGATGGGCGCCGCAAAATACTCGTATTTGGCATCGAGTTGAAAGGTGTTGATCTCTATGGCAACGATATCACCGTCCGAAGCGATGCTATACGGCTTTTTTATTACGAATTTGGTATTCGTAAGGGTATCTTCAACGGTGCTTTTTTTGGTGGTGATGACAACCACCCCATTACTGCCACGGCTACCATAAATGGCCCTGGCATTGGCTCCCGTTAGCGTTTCCACCGCCTGTATGGCATCGCTATCGATGTCCCCTTCCATAAACCCTTCCACAACAACACCGTCCACAACGTACAATGGCGTTTGCTCCCTACCAACCGAACTGGCACCACGTATCGTTATTCCCGTCGCCTTTCCCGCTACTTTTTGTACAGCGCTTACGGCACCGGTTGAGGCTTCGTTCTTGTTGGTGCCATAGCCGATAAGTACTACCTCATCCAGCTGAGAGGCATCTTCATCCAGCCGAATGTTCATCACGGACGAATAAATGGGGAGTTCCTCGTTGTGGAAACCAATATAGGAGACGACCAGTTCCTGCCCTTTTTGAACGGATAGGGAAAAATGACCGTCAAAATCCGTCTGGGTACCTTCCGAAGTTCCTTTGATGAGTACGGTCGCCCCGGGCAAAGGAGCGCCCGATTCGTCCACTACGGTTCCCGTAACCTTCCTTACCGAAGGATTGTACACGTATTTTTTCTTTTTCGCCGCCCGGGGAACGGTGTTTTGATAACCATTGGTAAAGTTGAGGTACTTGGTTCCCAAATTGGGCTTGGCCATGTTAATGTTGGGGTTTACGGTCGATAAGGTGATGGTGACGTTATCCCAGTCGTTTCCCGTTTTTTGGTATACATGCGCTTTGTATTTTAGGGATAACGGGGTATCGATCTTATTGGAGGTAATATCGTAATTCGGAATCCAACCGGCGCCCTGTACCTGATAGGAAATTTCCAGATCCAGGCTTGTGGCAACGGGGGCATCGAAGGTGATGTTGATTTCACCGCGTTCTTGTTCCGGGGCATTATTTAATTCTGCCAGTTGTTTTTGAAGTGCCCTGGTCTCTTGGTCCAGCTTTTTTACCGATAGGTTCGCACTAAAAATCTCATTTTTGATGGCGGTAATGCGTTGGCGGTAGTACGCGCCGATTTCTTTGATTTTTTCGAGGCTCAGCGCTTGATTACGTGCACTCACCTCCCGATTGGCCTGGATGACGCGTTCTTCCTCTTCCAACCCGGCGATATTATTCTTTAAAGCGGCAATTTCAAGGGCTATCCGTTCCAATCGGTCCAATAACGGGTCGGACACGGTAGTGGCTATCGGGATGGGATTAAAATTGAGATCATAGGACATGGACAGTATGGATACCGAACGTAATCCGCTAAGTTGGATGCTACTTTCATCGATTTCAGTAGAAAGTCCTGTCAGTGTAATCTCGGAGGTTCCTTCCGGAAGGGAGCACTGTGCAGTCCGTGTAATGTTCGCACCGTTCAAGTACACGGTTACAGCGGTTATTGCGGAGGGGGTTTTTGTATCGTTGCCAAAAGTCAATAAAGGGCAAAGGGCCAGAAATAGGCATAGCGTTTTCATACGGTCGTTGTTTTTAAGGTTGTGGCAAACCTATAGGGGATAACCGATACTGGCAATATAGAAACGGGGAAGATAGGGTAGTGGTGAGTGAAAAGGCCTTCTGATTGAGTTATACTATTTCGAAGTTAAAATGGTATTAATCCAGAAATTTGGACTTCAATTCTGGTGTAGGTACCATGCAGTGCTCCTTTTTGCCATACCATTGGTACCGGTTACGGGCAACAAAATCGTATACGATATTTCGGATTGGAGCCGGAATCCATAACAACAGCGACGATAACAGCCCGTAGCCGCGCAGGTGTTTGCCTATTTGCAAGGCCGCGTCCGACTTGGTATAGTACGCCAGCCCGGGCTCAATTAGGATGATGGAATCGACCTTTCCGGTATCTATTTTTCGTTCCGATAGCAACCGTTGCCCCAAAGTGCTTTGTAGGGTAGCATATCGAAATTGGTCTTTTTTGTCCCGTTGGATCACAAATTGAATGGAGCTATTGCACAAATTGCAGACCCCATCGAAGAGTATGATTTTTTTGGCCTTTTCCATCGTCTGCTGTTCCATTTTCGAATAAAGTAACAAAGATACGGCCAAAGCCTTTTTTGTCTGATATTTTTGGCATCGATTTAACCAATACTGTCATTCGTTCGGTTAAACCGTTGCAACAAGGTTGTCGAGGACGGTTTTCCAAAACGGTAAAAGCGGATGGTTTCAATACAAAAAAATCCGTTTCTCAGGTTTCGGTCCTAGAAACTTCGTTTGGGTAGCGTTAGTTGTTCCAGTGTCCGTAACGCTTTGCGAATAAATACATCCCAATGGTCATACGCACGCTTTTTATCGAAACCCACCGAAAAATAGGCAACTTGGATATAATCGTATACGATTTTCGGTAAGGTATTACCATCTTTTACGCCCGTTCCACGAGCTCCAATTGGGAGACGCTTACACTGGTGGTGAACATTCCGTAGTTGACCACCGCTTTTCCCTTTTCCAGTTTGTCTATGGAGCCCACGGCCTTTCCGTCCGTCATGCGCACCCGGTCCCCAAGCTTTAGTTCGGGTTTTGGGGCTTCGGGGTTTTTTTTGAGCCCCTTTTTCTTTGCCACGGCCTTTTTCTCCCGGATTACCTTTACCTCCTTTTGGGCCTCCTGGGCCACTTTTGCCTTTCTGGCGCGTTCCGCACGGTCCTCTTTGGCCGATTTTTTCTTGCGCTTACTGTTCTCGGTTTCTACGATCCGTAACAGTTCGGATACCAAGATGCGCTTTTTATTCGTCTTAAAATAGCTGTTGGCCGCCTTGTCCACTTTATTTCCCAAATGGATCATGCGTTGATCATGGTCATAAAGCTCTTGGTAGTTTTCCAGCTTTGTCTTTATCTTATCGTTCAGCTTTTCCAATCGCAACGCTTCCTCTTTTGCCCGTTGTTCCTCCTCTTGCAGTCTAGAGCCCGTTTTGGCCATTTTGCTGCGTTCTTTCTGTAATTTGGCTATAGTGGCGTCAAAACGGACTTTTCCGCGCTCTATCTTCTTCTTAGCCTTGTTTATGAGGGAGTAGGGGATGCCATTCTTCTGGGCGACCTCAAAAGTGAACGAACTTCCCGCTTCCCCGAGTACCAATTGAAAGGTCGGTTCCAGCGTTTTGCCGTCGAACAACATGTTGGCGTTGGTCGTATGGGCCAATTCATCGGCCAAGGCCTTCAGGTTGGCATAGTGGGTGGTAATAACGCCAAACGCGCCCCGTTCGTAGAACACCTCTAGAAAAGCTTCGGCCAGCGCCCCTCCGAGTTCCGGATCGCTACCGGTACCGAACTCATCGATCAAAAAGAGCGTATCCGCATCACAAGTCTTTAGGAAACGGTTCATGTTCTTTAGCCGATAGCTATAGGTGCTCAAGTGGTTTTCTATGGATTGGTTGTCACCGATATCGGTCAATACCTGATCAAAGAAACAGACAGAACTCCTTTCATGTACCGGAATCAACAATCCCGATTGGAGCATTACCTGCAAGAGTCCTATGGTCTTTAGGGTAATGCTTTTACCGCCCGCATTGGGTCCGGAAATCACGATGATCCGGTTTTCCGGTTCCAGGGCAATGGTTTGCGGGTAGGTGGTTTCGTTCCGCATGCGGTTGCTGAGGTAGAGTAACGGGTGATAGGCGTCCCTTAGAAAAAGTCTTTTTTCCGTATTGATGTTCGGGAACAAGGCATCCATTTCCGAGGCGTACTTGGCTTTGGCCGCGGTTACGTCCATTTCCGTTAAAAAGACCTGATAGTCGCGCAGGGGTTCGGAAAACGGTCTTAGAAAGTCGCTAAGCGCGTTTAAAATGCGCTGGATCTCCTCTTTTTCATCAAACTCCAAATTGTTCAGTTCCCGGCTGTACTTTAAGGACGCTTCGGGCTCAATGTAAACGATACTTCCCGTTTTGGAAGATCCCATGACGGTTCCCTTCACCTTTCTTCGGTACATGGCCTTGACCGCCAGTACCCGCCTATTTTCAACGACCGATTCCCGGATATCGTCCAAATAATCCGATCCGTGGTACAAATTCAGAGCCGTTGCAAAACTCTGTCCGATCTTTCCGCGTACCTGGTTTATCTGGCGGCGTATGGAAAAGAGCGTATCGGACGCACGGTCCTTTACTTCGCCAAAACGATCGATAATGGTGTCGATCTGTGCGGGAATTTCCTTGTTGGCCTCAACCTCTTCCGAAAAGGCATACAGCAAGGGATAATACTCCTTAAATTTTTTAAAGAATTTTTTATGCAGATTGATGGTTTCGCAGATGCCGGAAATCCTTCGGAACCCTTTTACTTCCAAAGTGGTGTTTTCAATTTTAAGGAGCTTCAGCTCGGTCGAGATCGCATCGAAACCATGATTTGGAATACGGTTTTCGCTGATTAAGGAGGATTGGTATTCCGCAGTATGGCCCAGCGCCCGTAAAAGCTTGGTTTCATCGGTGAAGGGGGAGAGCGCCAGGGCGGCCTCTTTTCCCAATTCGGTATTGCAACGACCGGAAAGCTGTTCCAGTACTGTGGGGAACTCCAGGTCTTGTAGGGTTTTTTGTCGTATTGCTCGCATCTGTGGTGTAAAACGGAGCAAAGGTATGTATTAGGGGCGAAACCCGAAGTATGCCGAAAGGCTAAAGTTATGGCGCCAAGGGGATGTCCTATGGAAAAAACGCTTCCGGGTTCAGATCCCGCAAAGTTGTTCTAGAAGTGGGAAAAAAGGTATTTTTGATGCCCAATACCCATACCGCTATGAACGTTACGATCGCCCCGAGTTGGAAAACGCAGTTGCAGGACGAATTTGAACAGCCTTATTTTCAACAATTGGCCCAATTTGTCAAGAAGGAATATACCGACCACGTTTGCTACCCAAAAGGAAAGGATATTTTTGCCGCTTTTGACCATTGCGCCTACGATGACACAAAGGTGGTCATCATAGGGCAGGACCCCTATCATGGCCCTTCACAAGCGAACGGACTTTGTTTTTCGGTTCAGGAACACATGCCGCATCCGCCTTCACTGATCAATATCTTTAAGGAAATAGAAAAGGATATCGGTACCGCTTATCCAAAAAACGGAAGTTTGGAACGTTGGGCAAAACAAGGAGTTTTGCTACTGAACGCTACACTTACCGTTCGCGCGCATAGCGCCGGTAGCCATCAGGGAAAGGGATGGGAAACGTTTACGGATGCGGTGATCCGTACCCTTTCGAAGAAGCGGGAGGGAGTGGTTTTTCTGCTTTGGGGCGGTTTTGCAAAAAAGAAGAGCAGTTTGGTGGACACCATAAAGCACCACGTGCTCACCTCTGGCCACCCATCTCCCTTGAGCGCCAATAGGGGATATTGGTTCGGGAACGGTCATTTTGGTAAAACCAATGCCTTGTTGCAGCAGCAGGGCAAAGTCCCTATCGTATGGTAGGCCTGGGGATACCGACATAACTTCTATTTTTTCTAGTACCCTCTAAAGCTATTTTTGGCTTTACCGCTTTGGTAATTTTACATTTGAGACAGCCTTATGTTCGCTGTCCTTTGTTTTTGGGTTTAATCGGTAACGATCGCTAAGGTTTATTGGCGTTAAATGGAAAAGCGATACTTGGTCAAAGCCTTTTTTTTCGATTTAAAAAAAGGAGCTGTATTGTGATTTTCCTACATCTTAAAAAAGAGTTGAATACAACGGCATGCCATCCTAGAAAAGAGTGATCCCATTGAAAATATAAGGCTTGAGGGATGTTGTGATATTCACGAGCAACCCGGTTGAAAACTGATATTTATGTTTCTTTTAGCGATTAAAGGCAAAGAAAAGTATTACTTTTATATAAGAATATCAAACTAAATTCAACCATTTGAAAACCACCACACCAAACCTTCGCTCTATCTTATTGGTAGACGATGACCATGCGAACAATTTTATTAACTCCATCTTTATCAACCAATTAGGGTTGGACGTTAAGGTGAATATCGCACTAAACGGAGAAGAAGCACTTCGCTTTATCAATGATTCCTTTGTAGGACCCTGTTTGCTCATCTTGGACATTCATATGCCCGTTATGGACGGATGGGGGTTTCTAAAACGGTACGAATCCTCGATTCCCCAGGAAATCAAGGATAAAATCGTAATCGTGATGATTACGGTAAGTACTGATGAAACGGATAAAGCCAAGGCGAAAAAGAACCCCTATGTTTCACGTTACATGCAAAAACCGTTATCGGACCTTAAATTTCAGCGGCTGATAAAAAAGTACTTTTAAAATCTAAGCGTTATTGCTTGTTGTTATGGAATTAGGAGCAGTTTTTCCGATGGCAGTATGGTATCGATCAGTTCCAACTTCGAAAGTTGTTCCTGAACCATCCTTAAGCCTGAAGCGGATAGCGGTTCCTGGCTCCACTCGGTAAGCCGTAGCCATTCCTGAATGTCCGGTAGGGTCTGCCCATAGCGGTTGGACAAGGTGCGGTCGATACTGGGAATGTTTTTAAACTCAACGGTATATTTTTTGATGAGCTCGCATACATGCTTCAAACAGGCCTGTTCCGTGGACGAGAAACGGTCCGTTGCGGCGATAACAAAACAGGGCCATGGGGTAGGGCAGTCGCCCAATCGTCTAAAGGTGCCGTTGTCTACCAAGGGTTTTGTGGTAAAGTGTTCCCACATAAAGTAATCGGCATTGCCATTGGTGAGCGCTTCCACGGCACCATCCAAATGGTCGACGACCTCAAACCGTAACGAACCGGTATCCCAGCCTTCATTTTCGGCATGTACGTAGGCCATGAGATGACTACCGCTGCCGAAACGACTAATGGCCACTTTTGCCCCTTTTAAATCGCTTATTTCCCTAAAATTACTTTTTGCCCCTACATGGATGCCCCAGCGCAAGGGGCTCTCTATATATTTTTGAACGATTTTGACGGTATTTCCGGAGGTGATGCTTTTTACGATGCCCTCGGTTAAAATAATGGCGAGGTCCGCTTCCCCGGAAGCCAGCAACTCGCTCATCCTTCCCGTTCCTTCGGGTACATCGGTCCATTGCAGGTCGATGCCCCTTTCTTCAAAAGCACCTTCGTCAATGGCCAAATGCCAAGGGAAGTTAAAATGTTCCGGTACGCCTACGATTTTTACTGTTTTCATATCGAACGTAATCAATAAGGGGTTTTGGTTTTATAGTTTTTCCGTTTTGGATGTTCACGGTTCGGTACCGGCAGAGGCCAAACGGTCCAGAGCATATTGAATAAGTTCCTGCACCGTTTCCGAGGCCTTGATGGAAAAGGCGCCAGTGGCCCGATTGGCCAAAATGGCGTTCAAGGAGACTGCCCGGTGTCCCAATAAGCTTGCCAACAGGTATATCCCTGAGGTTTCCATTTCCAAGTTGGTTATTTGGTGGTCGCCGTATCGAAAACTGGTCAACTGTTCAAAAAACGCAAGATTGGAAGCCCGCAAGCGCAAATTTCTTCCTTGAGGGCCGTAAAATCCGGTATTGGTTACCGTCACCCCAAATCGTATACGATTTGAGATAAAATGATCTTTAAGGTTTTCGTCGCAGGGAAGGCTGTAGGGCACGGCTTTTTCCTTTGCCCACTTTGTTTGGGATACAAAGGCCTTGGCCAGTCGCTGTTTCCCATCTAGCTGGTGTTGGTAGTGGTGCATTAGTCCGTCCAGTCCCAGTGCGAATTCGCTCAGTAAAAAGGAATCTACGGGAATATCGGGCTGCACGGCGCCGGAAGTACCGATGCGCACAATGTCCAGTATCGTTCGTTCCTTTTTTATGGTCCGACTTTCAAAATCGATGTTGACCAATGCATCCAATTCATTTAGAACGATATCGATATTGTCCGTTCCGATACCTGTGGAAATCACGGTCAATTTTTTTTCGTTCAAATATCCGGTATGGGTATGGAACTCCCTTTTGTTCCTACAAACGGTAATCCTATCAAAGTGTTTGGAAACCTGCGGGACCCTTTCGGGATCACCCACAAAAATGATGGTTTTGGCAATATCCTCCGGTCGGAGACATAAATGATAAATGGAGCCATCCTCGTTAAGGATCAGTTCGGACGGGGCTAGGGGCATACTACAGTTTCAGTATTCGATCGGTATCCGTGTTGTAAAGGTAGCTGTACTTCAATGCGCCGCCCAAGTATACTTCATGGTCCTGTAATCCCGAATAGTAGCTTGTTTTTTCCGCCAATATGTCCTTTCCTTTGTTCGATAGGCGAACGGGATTAAAAGAGGAAAACAGCGGTTTTAGGCGAAGGATTGCCCTATTGTACTGGCTGTTCCCGAATCCCAGCCAATTTTGATTTTGCAGTAGTGCACGCAGGAATTCCTTTTTATTGGAGGGTTTCTCCTGTACTGCCAGCTTCAAAATGGTATTTTCCATATGGTTCAAACCATTGCGAATCGATGGAAATCGCTGCAGATGCATTTTTATTGCGTCGGAGAGGTAATGGAATTGATACTGATCAAAATCGGTAAGGTTTTCCAGCCGCATAGGATTGTCGCTGCAGTAGAGCTGCCAAACGTAGTCCGCGTACTCGATATCGTCCTGAGTCAGGGTTATCTTTTTTTGGTAAAGGGCCGACAATTGCTCATCGGAGAGTTGGTCGAGGGTGAAAAGACGGTCGCTATTGTCCTCTTTGCCGCTACATACCAGGGAAACCTGGGCGTACTTCCGATGGGTTTTTAGCCAGCTGATCACCGCTAACATATTGATCTGGCAAAAAAGATCGTATTCAAACCACAATACAATTTCGTCCTGCTGTTTGTGATTGCAGAGCGAACGGTATTCCTTTAGGGTCTTTTCGATAAAGGAGGACTTTGAAATGCGGTAGTTTTTATGCAGAAAATCGAAGCGGGCCTTCCAGAACGATTCGCTACCTACGCTGGTCAAGGTTTTTCCCTCGCACAACATTTCGCGCCATGTAATGATATCGCCTTTCCAATGAAGTTTCTTCAAACGGTCGGTAAAAAAATCCCCGTTCGTGATGTGTAAAACTGAGCTCATTGGACTTAGGTATTGGTTCTAGCTATTAAAAATAGCATTTAATCGAAACAAACAAAATTAAATTAACACAAAGTGTAGCTATCCGTGTTTTTAAAAATGTCCCCGTTCCGTTTCTCCGGCATGATCAACCCCCGACGCGCTTTACTTTAAAGCCTTTCTCCTTTAAAATGGCCATGATCTTGTCCCTGTAATCTCCTTGTATGATGATGGTGCCCTGTTTGAAACTTCCGCCGACCCCTAGGGTGGTCTTCAACGTTTTTGCCAGTTTTTTGAAATCGCTTTCGGCGCCGTTGTACCCGTCCAAAATGGTAATCGGTTTTCCTTTGCGCTTTTCATACTTGCAGAGAATGGGTTCCTCCTGCAACCAAACTTCCGATTTGGCCGGTTTTTCCACCTCTTTTTCGGGTACATGCTCCGGAAAAAGGTTTTTTAGTTGGTCTTTGAGATCCATGGATAGTTGGTGTTTTGTTGATAATGGGGCATCGGTACTGTGAAAAACATGTCGTTTAGGCTTTTACCAGCCCGAGTTCGATAAGCCTTTCATGCAAAAATTCCCCTGCGGTAATGTCCTCGAATTGTTTTGGTTTGTTGTCGTCAACACAGTTTTCCAGACAGTTCAATGGCATTTCGCTAATGGGATGCATGAAAAAGGGAATCGAATAGCGCGATGTTCCCCAAAGTTCCCTTGGGGGGTTCACCACTTTATGTATGGTAGATTTTAGCCTGTTGTTGGTCAAACGGGACAGCATGTCGCCTACGTTTATCATCAGTTGGTCGGGTCGCGCAATGGCGTCGATCCATTCTCCTTGGTGGTTTTGCACTTGAAGCCCTTTACCGTGTGCGCCCATCAACAGGGTGATCAGGTTGATATCTCCATGCGCGGCGGCCCGTTCCGCGTTTTTTGGTTCGTCGGTAATAGGTGGGTAATGTATGGGTCTTAAAATGGAGTTCCCGTTCTTGATAAACTTGTCGAAGTAGGTCTCCTCCAGATCAAGGTGCAGTGCAAGTGCCCGCAACACGTATTTGGCCGTTTTTTCCAACATCCGATAGGTTTCCTTGCCCACAATGTTGAATTTGGGAAGTTCCGCTACCAACACGTTATCGTGATATTCCTTTTCCAGGGCGGGGTTGTCCGTAACGTACTGCCCAAAATGCCAAAACTCCTTTAAATCGCCTTCTTTTCGTCCTTTCGCATGTTCTTTTCCAAAAGAAGTATATCCCCGTTGCCCGCCGATACCTGCAATTTCATACTTGTCCTTGGTTTGCTGTGGCAGCTCAAAAAACGCTTTTATTTCGGTGTAAAGATCCGCTACCAGCGCCTCTGATAGAAAATGACCGCTCAAGGCGACAAAACCGATATCACCAAAGGCATTGCCGATATCCTCGGTAAATTTTTGTTTCCGTGCGGGGTCATCCGATATGAAATCCCGTAAATCGACACTGGGTATTGTATTCATGCCCTTTATTTAGTGAACCTGTACAGGCTTGTTTTCCGACCTTCAAAAATCACATTTTACATCGCTATCCCGTTATTTTCAGGAACTCGATTCCTATCACGTTTTCTAAAAACGACTACAAAACGGCACAAATGCAAATTTTATGGGTTCCGAACAAGACGTTTGAACCGGTTCAATTAGAATTATAACAAAGTTAGTAAATATTGGAAGGATGGAATAGCGTACGGATGCTGTTTTAAGCGTGCATTTTCGTTACATTTATCCTTAGATTGTATTAAAAAACGCCAAAATATAACATGAAGTACCAAAACAAGGGCATTTCGGACGCGACATCGGTATTGCTTTACCAAAGGATGTTGACCTCACGAATGATCGAGGAAAAGATGCTTATCCTACTCCGACAGGGTAAAATTTCCAAATGGTTCAGTGGTATCGGGCAAGAAGCCGTTTCGGTAGGCGTTACCACCGCCTTGGACGAAGCGGAATATATACTTCCCATGCACCGGAACCTGGGAGTGTTCGTCAGCAGGGGTATTCCGTTGAATCGATTGTTCTCGCAATGGCAGGGCAAGGCAAATGGTTTTACCAAGGGGCGGGACCGCAGTTTTCACTTTGGCAGCCAAGAACATAAAATTGTTGGAATGATCTCGCATTTGGGTCCGCAAATGGGTGTTGCCGACGGTATCGCATTGGCCCATACCATTACGGGGGACAAGAAAGTGACCGCGGTTTTCAGCGGGGAAGGGGGAACCAGCGAGGGTGACTTTCATGAAGCGCTCAATATCGCCTCGGTTTGGAACTTGCCGGTACTATTTTGCATCGAAAACAATGGATACGGACTTTCGACCCCGACCAAGGAGCAGTATAATTGTGACAATTTGGTAGATCGCGGCCCAGGGTATGGTATGGAATCCCATTTTCTAGATGGCAACAATGTGCTAGAGGTATATGCCCTGATCGATTCCCTAAGAAAAAGCATGTTATCACATCCCCGCCCCGTGCTTTTGGAATTTAAAACCTTTCGTATGCGCGGTCATGAAGAGGCGAGCGGTACCAAATATGTTCCGGAGGCACTTATGGCCAAATGGGCGGCGAAGGACCCTTTGGAAAACTATGAGACTTTTCTGCGGGAAGAAGGGTTGCTAACGGGTTCCCGCATAGCGGAGCTTAAATCGGAAATTACAGCGGAAATCGATACCCATTTGAAAACCGTTTTCGCCGAGGAGTCTGTACAGTATAATAAAAGTGATGAATTAAATGATGTATACAAACCATTTGATTTTAAAGAAATTAAAATTGGTAATAATACTGAAAAAATTCGTTTTGTAGATGCAATTTCCCAAGGGCTGCGACAAGCCATGGAGCAGTATCAAAATCTGGTTATCATGGGTCAGGATATTGCGGACTATGGCGGTGTTTTCAAAATTACGGAGGGGTTCGTACAGGAGTTTGGAAAAGAACGGGTGCGTAATACACCGATCTGTGAATCGGCCGTGGTTTCGGCCGCGATGGGCCTTTCCATTGCAGGTATGAAAGCCGTTGTTGAAATGCAATTCGCCGATTTTGCGAGTACCGGTTTTAATCCGATTGTAAACTACCTGGCCAAAAGCCATTATCGATGGGGCGAAAAGGCCGACGTGGTCATACGGATGCCCTGTGGGGGCGATGTAGGCGCCGGACCCTTCCATTCGCAGACGAACGAAGCCTGGTTTACCAAAACACCGGGTTTAAAAGTAGTGTATCCCGCTTTTCCCTATGACGCCAAAGGGTTACTGGCTACCGCGATAGCGGACCCCAATCCCGTGCTGTTTTTTGAGCACAAAGGACTCTATAGAAGTGTTGACCAAGAAGTGCCGACCGACTACTATACCCTTCCTTTTGGCAAGGCATCGATACTGCGGTCCGGTGATGCCATTACCATCGTGAGTTATGGTGCAGCGGTCCATTGGGCAATGGATACGTTGGCGAAGCATCCGGGCATCCAGGCCGAACTTATCGATCTAAGGACGCTCGCTCCCTTGGATACCGAAACAATATTCCAATCGGTACAAAAAACGGGAAAACTCATTATTCTCCAGGAAGACAGCCTGTTCGGGGGTGTGGCCAGTGATATTTCCGCATTGGTTACAGAGCATTGTTTTGCGTATTTGGACGGACCTATCAAACGGGTGGCCAGTGAAGAAACGCCCATCCCTTTTGCAAAAAACCTTGAGGACGGTTATTTGCCCAAAGGACGTTTCGAATCGGAATTACTGGACCTATTGGCATATTAATACCATTTTAAGTTGCCGGTTTTTTTGTCCCATTTTTCGGTCTTCTTTAGCGAAAAGCATCAAAGCATCTTCGATATGGGGCAATCACTTGACCGCTTTTGCCTCATCTTTGCAATCAATTAACATCATTTAACGTTTTTTCAAGGCCAAGCAAGCGGTCGGACACGTATATAGAATTATAAAAAACACCCCAATGAACAAAACACTTTTATTTTTTCTGGCGCTGGGATTTACCATCAGCTCCTGTTCTCTATCCAAGGCGGTACGGGAACAACGCAACCTATTGAGCGGTACATGGACGCTCACTGATGTTTCTTATGAAAATAGTTCGGGAAGCTTCCAATCCACCCTCTTCAACGATGCCAAGGACATCTGTTTTGAAGGCAGTGATTGGTTTTTTAGGGACAATAATAGCACAGGTCGCTATACCCTTTCCGCTTCGTCCCTTTGTACGGGCGGTGATCGGTATATCCGATGGTCCGTTGTCGATGGGAGCCCGAACCAATTACAGTTCAAACGTATCGATGAAAAGAACAAGGATATTTCCGGGGGACAGGGATATCGCTTGAACATCAGCTCCTTGTCCGCTACCCAAATGGTCTTAAAGTCGAACAGCACGGTAGGTGCGGATCGAGTGACCATCGTTTATCAATTCACTAAAAAATAGAACAATGCATAGCAATACGATTAAAATATTTAGCGCCGTAATGGCATTGACCATGTTTACGGCCTGTAAAACAGTACAGAACGCCAACAAAACCCAAAAAGGTGCCGTTATCGGTGCAAGTGGGGGTGCCGTGTTGGGCGGTGTCATCGGAAATAATGTCGGCAAAGGGAATACGGCACTCGGTGCCATCATCGGCGCAGTTGTCGGTGGTGCGGCCGGTGGTTATATCGGAAACCGTATGGACCGACAGGCCGAACGCATCGAATCCGAAATTCCCGGTGCCGAAGTAACCCGGGTAGGGGAAGGAATCAACGTAACCTTTACGGAAGACGCCGGGGTATATTTTGACACCAACAAATCCAGCGTAAAAGGAACTTCCGCTACCACATTGGACAAATTGGCCGGAATATTCAAGGAATATCCACATTCCTATATTTTGGTGGAGGGCCATACCGATAGTGCCGGACCAGAGGATTATAATATGAGCCTTTCCAAACAACGGGCAGAATCCGTAACACGCTATTTGGTGGGGCAAGGTATTTCTAACGGCCGCTTTACCACCAAGTGGTACGGAGAGGGACAACCGGTAGGGGACAATACGACCACCGAAGGAAAAGCAAAGAACCGCAGGGTAGAGCTTGCCATCGTTGCCGATGAGGAGCTAAAACAAGAGGCCAAGGAAAAAGCGGGACAGTAATAATACCATTTCAAAGTTAAAATGGCATAAGACATAGCTGACTGCGATTTTAAAGGGTATAGCACAAAAAATCCCGGGAATTCTCGGGATTTTTTTGTTTTCAATAGTACGTACGTTCCCATTGTTCGGATAGCAGCCGGGAGTTGTTTGGCCCGTGGGAATCTATTCGTTTCGGATGGAAATTTCCTGCCCGTTGGGCCGCTTCTTGGAAACTTGGGCTAAATTCATATAAAACCAAAAAAAGAGAACGGAGTTCAGTATCTTCACTGTAATGAATTGCTATGATGTTGCTATCGTGGGAGGAGGCCTGGCCGGATTGACCGCCGCCATTCATTTGGCGAAGGAGGGACTTTCAATCGTACTTTTCGAAAAAAAGACCTACCCACATCACAAAGTTTGCGGAGAATATGTGTCCGAGGAGGTCGTTCCCTACTTGGAACGGATGGGAGTGCCCCTTGGGCAAATTCCCTATCAGCGGATTCGGCATTTGCAGCTTAGTACGGTAAATGGCCGTATGGTCGACGTTCAACTGCCCTTGGGCGGTATCGGCCTAAGCCGTCATTGTTTGGACGATACGCTATATCGCCATGCCCTAACACTTGGGGTCAAAGTGATGAAACGCACGGTTAAGTCGGTACGCTATTCGACCGCCGACGGACGGTTCGCGATCGGTACGGATGTAGATGGGGACATCAATGCCACTGTGGCCATCGGTGCCTATGGAAAGCGGGATGCGTTGGACAAACGATTGCAACGGAATTTTATTCGTAACAAGTCCAGCTGGTTGGGGGTAAAGGCCCACTACCGTTATACCGGCTTTTCGGACGATCTTGTTGCACTGCACAACTTTGAAGGCGGTTACGGCGGGCTATCAAAAACGGAGACCGGCGCCGTAAACTTCTGTTATTTGGCAAGCTACGCTACGTTTCAAAAATATCCCGATATCGCTTCATTTCAACAGAAGGTGGTCTCCAAAAATCCTCATCTGGGCGCTTTTTTAAAAAAAGCCGAGCCGTTGTTCGATGCCCCGTTGACCATTGCGCAGATCTCCTTTGCGCCAAAACGGGCGGTGGTGGACCATATGTTGATGTGTGGCGATACGGCGGGACTCATTCACCCGCTTTGCGGAAATGGAATGGCGATGGCCATTCATAGCGCCAAGATCGCTTCGGAAGCCGTGCTGCGGTATTTCAGTGTTTCCGATAGTGACCGAACACAACTGGAAAAAGCATATACCAAAAGTTGGAACGAACAGTTTGCCGTGCGCATGCGAACGGGACGCATCCTGCAAAAATTGCTTTTAAATCCGCAGTTGTCCCGAACGGCCATGGCGACGGTAGCGCGTTCCTCTTGGTTGCTCCAAAAAATTATTGCGAATACCCACGGAAAACCTTTGGTATGCTAAAAGGATTGAAAACAAGAAGTACCGATCCGGAGATCATGGATAATTTTCAGGGTACTCCGGAAACGCTCCAATCGGTTTTGGAGGATATCAACAACGTAAACCGTATTTTGGGCGGAAACAAGATCACCGTTGCGGCCGTCCATCGTTTGTTGAGCGCTAACCCTAGGGAGCGGTACACGATAGTGGATGTCGGTTGTGCGGACGGTAGTATGCTAAGGGCCCTAGCGCTGTTGTGCCGTAAAAAGGGGGTCACGGCCGATTTTTTGGGCTTGGACCTCAGTGTGGATGCCTTGGAGCTGGCCAGAGCGGCGTCCAAGGACTTCCCAGAAATCCGGTATCGCGAGCAAGATGTATTGCAATTGTCCGAAGCGGACTTTACATGTGATATATTGGTTACCACTTTGATGACCCATCATTTTACCGATGGGGACCTAAGGGTGCTCCTGGCCCAATTTGCGCGTTTGACCGATATCGCCGTGGTCAATAACGACCTGCATAGAAGCGCCTTGGCCTTTTATTTGTTCAAGGCATTCAGTATTTTTTTTATTCGAACACCGACCGCCAAAATTGATGGACTCATTTCTATCCGGAAAGGCTTTAAAAAACGGGAACTGTTGGCTTTTGCCAAGGCACTACCGCAAATGAATCATAAAATAAAGTGGAAATGGGCATTCCGATATGTATGGATTATGCAACCCAAGCGACCTAAAACGATATGAACGATACCCGTATTGTCCAAGTGGCAAAACAATTACCGCCCTTTAGTAGGGAAACCAAGGATATATTGCCTTTTGTGGAACTCTGGCTCGCAGGCCAGGAGAAACGATTTCAGCGTAAAGTATTAAAGATTTTTCAAGGGGCCGCGGTAGACAAGCGCTATAGCATTATGGATCCCGAGGATGTTTTTTCGGTGACTTCCTTTCAGGATAAAAACGCCATCTACGTGCGGGAAGTGAAAACGTTGGGTACCCAGGTGCTTCAAAATGCATTGCAAAAAGCCGAATGGGCAGCCGATACCCTGGATTTTATTATTACCGTAAGTTGTACGGGTATTATGATACCGTCTTTGGACGCCTATCTCATCGATGCATTGGGCATGCGGCAGGATGTGGTGCGGCTCCCCGTTACCGAAATGGGTTGTGCGGCAGGAATTTCAGGATTGCTTTACGCCCAAAATTTTTTAAAGGCCAACCCGGGCAAAAGAGCTGCCGTTGTTGCCGTGGAAAGTCCGACCGCAACCTTTCAATTAAACGATTTTTCGATGGCCAATATGGTGAGTGCCGCCATTTTTGGTGATGGCGCCGCCTGTGTGCTCTTGTCGTCCGAGGAAGCGGCAGAAGGGCCAAGGATGTGCGGTAGTGAAATGTACCATTTTACCGATACCACGCATTTGATGGGTTTTGACCTGACCGACTTCGGACTGCAAATGATATTGGACCCCGGTGTGCCCCAGGCGATATCCGATCATTTTCCGAATATTGTACATCCCTTTCTGGAAAAATACGGAACCGATATCAACAATATCGAGCACCTCATTTTTCACCCGGGAGGAAAAAAAATCGTTCAGACGGTAGAAGGGCTTTTCGGGGAACTGGGAAAAAACATCGATGATACCAAGGAGGTGTTGCGCCGTTATGGAAATATGAGCAGTGCCACGGTGTTGTACGTGTTGGAACGTTTTATGAAAAAACACCCCAAACCTGGGGAAAAAGGCCTGATGCTCAGCTTTGGCCCCGGTTTTTCGGCCCAACGTATCCTTTTGGAGTGGTAAGGCTAAATGGGATGAAACGATTTGTGGCAACATCAACTGTGGAAGTCCTATTGTACCAAGGCTAAAAAAATAATTCAAGTATGGCGACAAGAGTTGAAAATATGAATAAGAAAGCGTCCACAAAACGGACGGCCATCATATTGGGAGGGAGTAGTGGGCTAGGTTTTGCTACTGCCAAAAAACTGTTGCAAGAAGGTTTTTCGGTTTTCATCATACATCGCGATAGAAGAACTGATTTGGAGCAAATTAATGATGCTTTTAAAGAAATTACTTTAAGTGGGAATAGGGTTCATTTGTTCAATATGGACGCCTTGAAGCAAGAAAATAGAAGCGAAATAATACATCGGATAAAGGAAGTTCTGGAGGATGGAGCCCGTATCGACGTGTTGGTGCACAGTTTGGCGAAAGGAAACCTAAAACCCATGCGATCGCCGGAAAAAACGGAATTGAACGGACAGGATTTTGGACTCACCATAGCGGCTATGGCAAGTAGCTTGTTCGAATGGACCAAGGCCCTCTATGACCACGGCCTTTTTGCCGAGGATGCCCGGGTCATTTCGTATACCAGTGAGGGCAATACCAAGGCTTGGGCCAATTATGCGGCCGTTTCGGCGGCAAAGGCCGCCCTTGAGGCCATTACCCGTAACATCGCTTTGGAATTTGCGCCCGTGGGTATCAAGGCCAATTGCATTCAGGCAGGGGTAACGCTTACGCCCTCCTTTGAACGTATTCCCGGGCATGAGACCTTAAAGGAAAATGCATTGTTGCGCAACCCCAATAAGCGTTTGACGGTACCGGAAGATGTCGCCAATGTTGCCTATTTGTTGACTACAAAGGAGGCGCAATGGATTACGGGAACGGTAATCACGGTCGATGGTGGGGAGAGTTTGCGATAGTCCGTTTTTTGATGATTGTAGTAATTTTACGGCTTTGGACCGGTCGTAATCAACCTTAGTATAATATGAAATACCGATCGGTTTTGGAAGCGTTGCCCTATGCCCCTCCGTTTTTGTTCGTGGATGCGTTGGAACATATCGATGATAATGGTGCAAAGGGCTCTTATACCTTTTTGAAGGATGCGGATTTTTATAAAGGGCACTTTAAGGAGCATCCGGTAACACCGGGCGTGCTCTTGACCGAATGCTGTGCACAGATCGGATTGGTCAGTTTGGGAATTTACCTGCTACAACGGCAACAAACCGGCTTAAAAGATTTGCTATTGGGAATGAGCAGCGCGGAAATGGAGTTTTTGGCGACGGTGCATCCTGGTGAGCGGGTGACCGTAATTTCGGAAAAGCAATACTTCCGTTTTCAAAAATTGAAGTGTAAGGTGAACATGTACAACGAAGAAGGTACTATGGTGTGTAAGGGTACGCTTGCCGGAATGATCAAAACGACTGCGGATGGACAATAGGGTGGTCATTACGGGCTTAGGGATATGCGCGCCGAACGGCATCGGACTAAAGGCGTTTTGCGAGGCCATGACCGATGGTGTTTCCGGTATTCGTTTTCGGCCCGAGTTGGCCCGCTTACGGTTTTCTTGCCAGATTGCGGGAAAACCCGAGGTGACCGAGAGCCATTTGAATCGGTATTTTAGCCCTTTGCAATTGCGGGGAATGAATGCCAGCGGCCTGGTTTACGGTGCAATTGCGGGAACCGATGCCTGGAAGGATGCAGGACTGCCGATGGCCGAAAAGGAACGACCCGATTGGGATAGCGGTATCATCTTCGGTACGGGTATCCTTGGCGCCGATAAGTTCCGCGAATCCATATTGGCCATTGATCAGGGCAACGTTCGCCGTTTGGGCAGTACGGCCGTAATGCAGGTTATGGCCAGTGGTATCAGCGCTTATTTGGGTGGAATATTGGGTTCCGGAAATCAGGTGACCACCAATTCCTCGGCCTGTACTACCGGTACCGAAGGGGTATTGATGGGGTATGATCGGATCTGCGCCGGAAAGGCCAAACGAATGCTCGTGGGCAGTTGTAGTGATAGCGGACCCTATATTTGGGCGGGGTTTGATAGCATGCGTATTTTACCCCGCAAGTATAACGATCGTCCAATGGAGGCCAGTAGGCCCATGAGTGCCACTGCGGCCGGTTTTGTGCCCGGTAGCGGTGCCGGCGCCTTGGTACTGGAATCCCTGGAGAGCGCCAAGGCCCGGGGCGCCCATATTTACGCAGAGGTGCTTGGGGGTACGGTAAATAGCGGTGGTCAACGGGGCACGGGAAGTATGACCGCTCCCAACGGTGAAGCCGTAGTGCGTTGTATCGACAGTGCGTTACGGGTTTCGGGCGTGCTCGCATCCGAAATCGATACTATTAGCGGCCATTTGACCGCAACTGGAAAAGATGCTTTTGAGGTGGCCAACTGGTGTACCGCTTTAGGGCGTTCCGGATCGGATTTTCCCTTCATCAATTCGTTTAAGAGTCTTGTCGGGCATTGTTTGGCAGCGGCCGGAAGTATCGAATGTGTCGCCGCTGTGCTGCAACTTTCCGAAGGTAAAGTGTTCGGCAACCGTAACTCCGAAGACCTGCATCCCGAAATCGGGGCCTTGGTTTCCCGCGAGAAAGTACCGCAGCGGACCATGGCCGTAGCACCAAAAACCGTAATCAAGGCCAGTTTTGGTTTTGGAGATGTAAATGCTTGTGTTATTTTTAGGGCTTTTAACGACTGATATTAAAAAGGCGCTTTTTGAACGCGCTTTTTTATTCTGGTCAGGAAACCAAACTCCATCCAAACCATGTCAACAGAACGATACGCTATCCTGAAAAAAATTATTGCGGTATATCTCCCAGAAGATGTTGCGGTGGACCGTATTACCGACTCCAGTCATTTTATAGACGAACTGAACATCAATTCGGCCAATTTGGTGGATATCGTGCTCGATGTGGAAGATGCTTTTGACATCACCTTGGAAAACGAGGATATGGACCAGATGCAGACGGTCTCCGATGCCTTGGGGATTATCGATAGAAAAATCAGCTCCAAATAAGGAGGGAAAAATGCAACATTGCCGCACTAAACAAGGCGGCAGTAAATTATGGATACGATGCAAGAGTTTTTTCGTTGGGCGAAATCACAGCTACAAGTGGACAAAAGGTTGGTGCTGGTCTATGCGGTACTGTACTTTTTATGGGGCATGGGCATGGATTGGTTCGGTACCCAGGTCGAAATTGCCCGATTTACCTATTGGTGGCAGGTTATTACGGTATACCTGTTATACATGATCCCGATCTCACTGTTGTTGCGAAAGCTCCCTTTTCACGCACAATATGCGTATGGGCTTATCGCTATGGGCCTTCTGGAGTTCGGGGGCTATGCGCTGCAATCGTCCTATGCCTATCCCGATAATCTTCTCGATCAGTTTTTTGGTATCCGAAATTTTAGTTTGGGAATGGCACTGTTTTTTGCCCTCTATTTCCCCATGGGCAACTGGGCGGCGGCCAAAATTTACGGTATCGTCTTTTCAAACAAAAAGGGGGCGTAAACCGTTATTGTTCGGCATCGTTTTCCTTGATGGCCACCGATGCTACGATACCGCCGATCAAGGCCACCGAAATTACGGCCAACGATAGCCATTCGGGCAAGGCAATGTGATGTGAGAACAACATTTTCAACCCTACGAACGCCAAAATGATGACCAAGCTGTAGTTGATGTACCGAAACTTCTCCAACATACGGGAAACCAAGAAATACATGGAGCGTAGCCCTAAAATGGCCAGGATGTTGGAACTGAAAACGATAAAGGGGTCGGCGGTAATGGCCAAGATGGCCGGAATGCTGTCCAAGGCGAAAAGGATATCGGTCAATTCAATGATCACCAAAGCTACAAATAGGGGCGTAGCGGCCTTAATGCCCATTTTTTTGACAAAAAACTTGTTTCCTTGAATGGTACCGGTAATAGGATATACTTTTTTCACCTGCCGGAAGACAAAGGATTTTTTGGGATCGAAATCGTCATCTTCACCCTTTAGCATTTTAAAGGCGGTCCATAGCAAAAACAGCCCGAAAACATAGATGATCCAATCAAATTTATTGATCAAGGCCACCCCGAACAAAATGGTAAGTCCTCGAAAGACGATCGCCCCTAAAATACCCCAGAACAACACCCGGTGCTGGTAGAGGGCCGGAATTTTAAACGATGAAAAAATGACCGCGATTACAAATACGTTGTCGATGCTCAGGGAAAGTTCGATCAAATAGCCCGTAACATACTTGAGCACGGCATTGTCGGGGGTAAGTCCGGTCGGGTTGGCTACGATGCCCTGGGAAAACAACCAATAGATGACCCCACTGAAGCTGAGGGCTATGGTCACCCAAACGGCCGTCCAAATGCTGGCTTCTTTGGTTTTTACCACATGAGCTTCCTTGTTAAAAACTCCAAGGTCGAGCGCTAAAAAAACCAATATCAATACAATAAATAAGGTCCAAACCCACATAATGGCAACTTTTAAAGTGCGAAGGTAATCATCCTGTCGCTATTCGATACTAGGCCCTGCACGAAAACTAGTGCCCATTTCCTTTTGGCCGGAAAAATTGGCATTTCATCGGTATGGATAGGGAACCGCTATTGGCGCGTTCGGGCCTATGTGCCATGGCAAGGGAAAATAATTTTCCAATGTTGTTAACACAAAATTCTGGAATGAGATTTGGAGAACAGGGTATGCTCGTATAGGCTCGGCAATTGGCCCGCTATGAAAGTGGCTTAAAGGCCTGTAATTCCTTGGAAGGCAAAGATAATACCATTTGTTATTTTTATTGATCATTTTAAGTTAAAAACGAATTGGACCGCAACTAGGTTATCCTCTTTTTTCTTCTTTACTTTTATCCCGTAATCGTAGGCGTTTATCGTAGTCTTACCGGTCAGGTTGGTTCCTGTTTTTATAAAGCTTATGCGAATGGGCAGCGTCGTTTTTTTGATGGTTAGCTTTCCTTCCACATCAAATCCGCTATCGGTCGCTTCGACCGAGGTGCTCCGGAACGAGATTTTTGGGTAGGTTTCCGTATCAAAATACTTTCCGCCCTTTAGGCTCCAATCCCTTAAAAAATTTCCGGTTTTCAGGGTTTCGGTGGCTACCGAACCCTTCAGTACCGTATTGCCCGGTTCCTTCAAATCGATTACCGAAGAAGAGCTAAAGCCCGATACACTGCCATCGACTTCGTTGGATAAAAAGCTAAAGGTAATCTTCGCGTTTTTGATCAGGTTGGCATTTTGTGCCGGCAATACCTTATGAAATGCGACAACGAGCAATAGGATTACAATTTTTTTCATGGAATGTATTTAATATCGCTGCTACACCTGGTTTATACTATTTCAAAGTTAAAATGGTATAAGACGGTGTAGCATGTAGACCAAAGATATTGATTCTGCCAGAATAGCCGTGAAAAAGGGCTAGAGCAGGGTGGCAAAAGTGTTAAAAATCTAGGGGAACGATAAGATATCCGTTCAATGGATGTGGTTTACTGCAGATTTTTTTTACTTTGGCGGCGAGACACAAGCCCGAAAAAATGAAAAAATTACCCTATTTGCTGTTACCGTTTATTTTCTTGATGGCCGGCGCCAATGCCATTGCACAGCAAAACAATACCGACAACAAGGAGATTCAAAAAATGGACAAGGAAGAGGATGACGGTCCCTCCCTGTTCAAGTTTGAACCTACCTACATGACTTCCATGGCTGCCAAACGGGAGCGTTTGCGTCGTACGCGAGAGCTGTTGGATACGATGGACATTTCGGACCGAAAGCGGAAACGGTTGTTGAAAGATCTTTACAAAAATGGACTTACGGACCGACTAGAGCTCCTACTTACCGAAACGAAGTTCGAGGATGAAATCGTCGATTAAGAGGTTGCGAACATCGAAGAACCGTTTCTTTTATCGATGAATGCTCCAATTGTATCGATAAACGAACGAATTGGATGCCCACTTGTGGTCGATTTTGCAAAATGCGTATCTTTAAAGGGAGAAACGTTATGAAAACCAAAATGAAAAAGAACCATTTCTGGGCTTTTTCCGTATGCCTTTTGTTTTTGGGTATTGGAAATGCCATTGCCCAAACTACCGAGAGTACCAAAGAGAATAGAACTACTAAAGAGGTGCAACGTCATACCATTATGGAAAAGTTTGCACCGGATATTTCGCTGACCGCAACGGAACGACAACAAAAGCGATTGGACCGTATTGCGGAAATCGAGCTTCGAAAGAGCGTTATCGATACCTTGGATATTTCCGAACGCCGTCGTCAAAAATTGTTGATCGATCTAAAGTACAATCCTTTTTCGGAGCGGTTGAACCGTACCATGGCGGATATAAAGTTCGAGGATGATATGAACGAGTAGTTCTCGGTGTACACTTTTCCCTATTTTAACCATGCCCCTAAAACGCTTGACGCGTACTTCGGGAGTATTGTTTTTGTCGTGTTTGTCGCCCACGCTTTTTGCTGTGAGCGGGCGTGCCGTTTAGTGGTGTTGGAGGGAAAACGCCTAACGCGCTCTCATTTTGGCCTTTCTACGCTGTAATTGACGTTCCAAATCATCTACCGACTTGGCAATGGAGGCCTCAAAGGAGGCCATACTCGACTCCGTAAAAAGACGGGGGCCCGGTGCGCTCAGTCGTATGTTGCAAAGCATTCCGGTTTCCCGTTCCGAGGTGTTCTCGGTTTTAAAAAAAACATCGGCGCGAACGATAAAGTCGTATTTGTCAAATAATTTTTCAAGTTTTTTAGCGGCCATAATTTCCAGTCGATTGCTGGCCTTTACATCATCGTACTCAAAGTTGATGTTCATAGTTAGGGGTTGTTGTTTGTAAACGTTTAAATTAAGGCGTAGGATTGGGACTACCAAAAAAAAATGGGGAACCCTATCTTAATTAACTATCAATAAAACGTTAAAGTCTGGATGTCTGGGTACTACAGCGGGTGTCGAATGCATATTTTTTGTAACTTAAAGATGCCTACGATGAATTCACGAACCCTAAACGATGCCCATTATGACGAACAACGCTCTTGCCCGGCCACAAAAAATTGAGGAGTACGAAAAGAACACTTTGGTACTCAAATTGGAACGACACCAGAAGGATTTATTGGAACTGCGTAAAAAGTTAAATTCTTACGTATGCGAACCGAAGACCTCCCTGCTGTTCGAACGTATGCAGACCTTAAAATTTGGATTGGAACAATTACGTGTCGATAATGCGGCCATCATCAAGAATATGAAATACACCAAAAAAACGGCAGTGGATGCCATGGAAGATATCAAAAAACAGTTTTTGGCATTCTATACCATGCGTAAAGGTGTCGAGGATTACATTCAAGGGGTTAGAAATTGCTAAGGTGAACTGGCCTACTTTGATAAAAATGCATCTTCCGATATGCGGTGGATGCATTTTGATTTCTGTAACATTCTTAAACGTTTGTTCAAAATAGGGAACATTAACGGGGATTAAACAATTCATATATGATGAAACAACTTGCTTTTATTTTGGTCCTTGTGCTAATTTGTGGTTGTGGTGCATCGAAATCGGCCACTGTAGCTACAAACGATACCCGATTGGACGATTTGATCGCGAAGCGCTCCTTTACGCTTGAGGCGCAATGGGCACGGCCACAGCCGACGGCCGCCATGGCCAGCTTGGCCAGTTCGGGCATATTGGGTATGGGGAACACCGCGGGCAGTATCAATCTGATCGGAAACCCCAACTACTTTAAAGTTATGGGGGATTCCGTGTCGGTTTTTTTGCCCTATTTTGGCGAACGCTGGGCCGGTGGCGGGTATGGCGATCAGGAAGCGATCGCTTTTGAGGGCATTCCAACGGATTTTAAGATCGATGCCCTGGATAAGGATAAGGGATATCGCATAACGCTTTCCATGAAGGCCGATTCGGAACACTATCGGGTGGCGATGCGATTGTTTCCCAATTTAAACGGTTCCGTTCGGGTAACCAGCTCCCATCGCTTTCCGATACACTACCAGGGAAAGCTCGATGTTTTGCCCGAGTAACGGGGTAGGGGCGGTAATTCTCTTTATGAAGCTTTGGTGATACTTTTTTGTCGGGAGCGACCGCTCCACTGTGAAATTTTTATATTTGTCCCAGAAAAATCATAATCGACCACTTCAAAAACCGTTTCAATGGAAAGTCTTTTCACCCTTGATAATTTGATTACCCTATGCATGCTTACCCTGCTACAGGCCGTTTTGGGTCTGGACAATCTGCTGTACATTTCACTGGAGTCCAAAAGGGCACCGGAAGCCGAGCAAAAACGGGTACGTACCCTGGGCATCGGTATGGCCATTGTATTACGGATCGCGCTGCTGTTCATTTTAATACGGGTCATCGCCTATTTTCAGGAGCCTTGGTTCGGATTTGATGTTACCGGGGTTTTGGAAGGTAGTTTTAACGTGCACAGCCTGATCGTTCTGGCGGGCGGTGTATTCATTATGTACACCGCCGTAAAGGAAATATGGCATATGCTGCGGTTAGAAAAGGAACACGATGGTGTGGAGGTACAAAAGAAAAGCGTTAACATGATTATTTTTTCCATCGTAATCATGAACATCGTTTTCTCTTTCGATTCCATTTTGAGTGCCATGGCCTTGACCGATGTGTTTTGGGTAATGGCGATCGCCATAGTAATAGGAGGAGTGTTGATGATCTGGCTTTCCGGAAGGGTGACCACCTTTTTAAAGAAAAACCGGATGTACGAGGTATTGGGACTTTTTATCCTTTTTATCGTGGGTATTATGTTGTTGTCCGAAGGAGGCCATCTGGCCCATTTAAAACTCTTTGGCAATGAAGTAACCCCAATGAGCAAAACTACCTTCTATTTTGTTATTGTGGTATTGGTGGTCATCGATATCATTCAGAGCAAGTACCAAAAGAAACTCTCTAGACAGTGACCGCCCCAAAGTTGCTTAAGGGCGGGAGGAACTTCCCTTTTTGGCGGGCCGTTTTTGTAACAAAGTACGTCTGAATATGCTTTATCCAAAAACACGCGTTACTAGGGTACCGACCGTTGGCGATATGGATGCCCCACATTGGAACATCGACCGCCATTGCATCGTTAAAGATACCGTGCAGATCGGTATTCAGGGCTGTTTTTTAAAAACATAACGGGTTATAAAAATACCTTGGTTGTCACCATCGCCCGCATCACTTTCTACCGAGCTGGTCACAAAGGCCAATTCCCAACCGTCTTCGGCCATATCGTTCATCATTGAAGTTAACAGGGCGTCGTTGGCCGCGATGTTCTGGAACCGAATACCGGCAATATTATAAAAATTGAGCAATTTGGTTTCCTCAAAATCCTTGACGCGGATTTCTTTTCGTTTGGATTTGTTTCGGGTGTTGTCCTCTTCGGTTTGAGCGGAAGTGTATTCTTTATGGTCTTTTTCTTCTTGGGCGTTGATGATCCGAGAGCGGCCCAAACCACTGGGCACGATGGATTCTACGCTAGTGACCACTTTGTACTGCTGGGCATGGAGCCCGATAGTGGTGAAGGCCGCGACAAGGGCCGTTAAAACAATTTTTCTTGCTTGTATCATGTCTACTTGAATTTTATAGTTATTCTAAAGACAAGGGTTTTGCGGTAGGGGTTGCATCCTTTGGATGTTTTTCACGTTAAGTGGAAAGGATAGGCCTAAAAAGGGGCGAATTTTAGGAAAAGATTACCATTTTTCACATACGAAACGATGTGATATACGGTTATACCAATAGTCAGATGAAAAAACACCGCAATTTTTTGATTTTCTACAGCCTTTGGTTAGGCGGTATTTTTTGGGCATTGAACACCTTTGATGCCGCTCCGGACCGTACAAGCGATTCAAAGGTTAAAGGTACGACCATATGTGCCGCTACGAAGCCAATTACCACGCCATTGCCCAACAAATGTAAAGACAAAGGGTGTTGCAGTACCAAGCGTCTGGATACTCGGGCTGAAATTAATTAGACCATTTTTGGTTTAGCGCTATATAAAGTGCCATTCGTATAGGTTCCAAAAGGAGCATTGATAGGGTGTACGTTAGCATGATGGCCCCGAAGCTTCGGGGTAGCCTGAAATATTCTATTTTACATAATATAAATTATAGTACAAAGTATAACATTTTCACCAAACAAGAGAATATACGTTTGTAAGCTATAATTCTATATTATATAAAATAGCCCTCAACCTCTGAGAATCCATTAAAACTTACAACAGGGTCATCAAACTTTTTTAAGCGGTGTCTGCGACGCATATTTTCATTTGTACCATAATTTGTCGTTATGTAAAATTGCCGCACAGCCAACCGCTGGATTGCTTTTTTAAAATAAACGCTAAATGGCGTTCATTTTAAAACACAATTTGCCAACGCCTGGCCAGCGCCAAAAAAAGCTAACCTTTTAGATTCTTTCAAAATTCTCGTATTCGATAAAATGTACGTCATATTTTTTTCTAGAGCATTCTCGGCAGCTTGCCGCAACAGTACAAAATTTAAGAAAAATAAATTTCTGTACACTTGCTCACATTTTGCAATTATTCAGCCTTTTTAAATAATTCTTATCTTTTTTTCTTGATAAAAAAAGAAACAAAAAAATCAAGGCTGCAGATAACTTTGGAAACAATGTACGGCTCAATCGCTATATTCTAGAAAGCATTCTGACAATTAAGTTTACTTTGAACTATTTGAAACAGTATCGTGTCAAATAAGCTGTATTACCAGCCCTCTAGAATATGGACGCTCATTTCGCCTATTGTTTTACCAAAGTTCTCTGAGGCCGTTTTGCCACCGCTCCCTCTGGGTAGAAACCCATTATTCTATTTTACATAATATTATTAAAGACTAGTGTATATAAAATTTCAATTTCTTCATCTTCAATACCGTATTCATTAAGAAATCCTTTAATTTCTTTTAGATATTCCTTGGCATTGCTTTTAGTTCCCTGCCCTCCTGCTCTTATTATATCAGCCTTTTCTTGTAAAGTTGTATTCGGATTCAGATAATTTTTACCCGAAGTATTTGGAAAAAAAACAATACAATCTTCAATGATATTACCTTTAATATCAGAGATTTTAATTTTATCATTTGGAGTTTTAATTTGATTATAACCACCTTCCCTCCTCTTGAGTATTTTAAATGATTCTTCATTGACTTGAAACGCCTTACCAAAGCATTTTCCACCATATTCTAAACCTAATGCTAATCCTGGGAATTTTTTTGTACCTCTGTTTACTGTAGATTTTTTATTAAAACTTCTATGTGCTCCGACTAATTCCGCATCTACTATATCAATTGGTTTGATGTCTTCATTCTGCCAAATAATAGAACCATAACCAAAAACCCAAAAACTAATTTTGCTCATATGTCTTCATCTATTTCGAAGTTTATTGCTTTTGCATATTCCGATAAATCAATTGCGGCTACAGTACCAATACTTTGCTGCAGGTATCTTGTGAGTTGTAAAAAGAAGGTTACTAAGGAGTTATTTTTCTTGCTGAATTCGATATTCTTCACACTACGTTTGTTGTAGAACATTAAAATTAATTCATTATGTTCTTTAACTGTTAAAACTTCATCTTTATCTAGATTAAAAATACTATCATCTTTATTATAATCAACGTAAAAACTTTTAGCCTTGACAGCGCACCCAATATCAATGGATTTTAGACCTTTCAACGCTTTAAGATGTCTTTCAATAGTTGGTTCTTTGATTTCTGTTTCTATTGTTAGAATACCACCTAAAATCTTTGTCAAAGACCTTGGGTTAAATGGTTTGCCTCTATCAATTATTTTTGTAGAAGTTCTTTGAAGCTGTCTAACGCTTTCGATTTTATCTCCAGCATAAACAATATTTCCTTTATCAAGGTCTGGTTTCACCTCGAAAACAGCATAGACTCCCTCAGCTGGAATATAGAAAATACCATTTTGTTTGAAAACAAAAGGTGTGTACGTTTGGTCATAAATAACCAAATCAATTTGATGACTTAATTGTCCTTTTGAATCTATAACAATAGCTTTATCTACACAGTATCTGTTAGGTAAGTAAGTTCTTAACCATTCAATCCAAGTATTTTCTAATGAATCTCCTTTAGAGCCAGGATGCTCGATAAACTCTCTATTGGTATTTAATTGAGCAATCATCTGTGCCTGTAGACCTCCAAACAGTTTTCTTAAATTAATTTTATCACTCATATTTTTTTAATTTTTTATCATCATAGATATATAGTTCTTTATCAAACGCTATCTGACCTACTTCTACAATCATTAATAATGGCTTATCAATTTTAATGTTTTCATCTTTTGAAATTTCTTTCATTGCATTATTGTCTGTACTACTAGGCGATGCTGGTCCATCAGGATGAGAATGCCATTCTCCTAAGTAATGAATTTTACCATCGGAAATTTCATGTAATAGTTTCAATCTTTCATTCAAAGTTCCAGGTTCTCTTATAAAAACTGTCCTCCCATTTTCATATGCATCAGGTATCAAAATGTCTGTTATAATAAATTTTTCATCTGACTTATAGCCAGTAAAAACCCCGCCAAATTCATTTGGATAGTGTAACCTTGTCACCTCTTCTATTACTTTTAAAACACTTTTAGATATGTGGATTGAACTATTAATATCATTTCGGTAATAATATTCAAACTCTTTAATATCTATGTTGAATTCATCTTGAAAGTCAGGTTGTATAATTAAGGTTTCATGAGTTTTATCTTTGGAATAATTATCATTTATCACCTTTAAACCAACATTTAGCAAAGCATTAATGTCGTTATAATTCGCTTCAAATGTAGGATAACCACATCCAGTACCTTCAATATAAGTTGGAGGTTCATTTTCTACAAAATCAAAAATAATTTTAGCTTGTTTTGTTAAGTTATTTCCTGTGATTGAAACAAATGATTTTGCTTTGTTGGTAATTGCTAAACTGAAAGTTTTACCTGAAAAATTCAACTTATCAATAATATATGTTACCTCAGTATCTGTAGAGCAATCGAAAATTATATCAAAATTTTCATTGAGAACTTTTTCAACTGCTTTTATTTCGTATTTGTTCAACTTAACTGTAATTACATTTAAATCGACAAACGGCGATATAGATTTTAGTCTTTTTATTAGTTTATCTGTTTTAAAGAATTTCATATCGTCTAAGTCATAGTTCGCCCTGCACAAGTTGCCCCCACGAATAATGTCAAAATCCTCCAGTACAATTTTCTTCACACCTCCTCTAACCAATACTTCCGCTAAAGAACTACCTAAAGCTCCACAGCCGATAATTAGAATTCTAGAATCAGTAATCCTTTTATTTAATTTACCCCTGCCAAAAAACCTCTTGTAGTCTATGTTTTCAGTACTCCCCCATTTTATTTTATAGTTTTTAAGGGTGCATTCAAAACGTTTTTTAGAGTTTTCCTGTTCTGATTTATGTATTTTGATTGAATCTATTGGTATATTCTTTTTAGGTATTCGAATTATATCCCAATGCTCTTCATAAGATTCTGTGTTAGGTATTTTATACCCCAAAAGAAGGAACATATCATTATCGTAATAATAATTTGCTCCAAATTTTCTTTTTAATCCTGTATATAGGTATTCTATAAAATCTTCAGAAAAATAGTCTTTTAATTCCGACCAATTTTCAATTCCTTTTCGGCCAATATTGTCTTTCATCAAGGGTTCTTCCTCAATGAAATAATATACTCCCTTTCTGCACTTTTTCTTTTTTAAATCTTTGATAAATGTATCTGACCAATTATCAAATTGTTCATCTTCGATTCCTAATCTGAAAAACTTCCTAACTGATAATTTTTGGTCGCCAAACTTTTCATCAGAAAAAATAGAATATGAAAATGTTCCGTATGAATCTTTTTTAAAATTGGTTTTTGTATTTGTAAAGTATAACTGATTAATGTAATTATCCTCCGTATTATGAATTAAATAGGCGTAATTGTCATCTTCCTTATTGTGTACGAAATAATCCCTAATCCATTGCTTTAAACATTGTATTTCATAAAGCAGTTTTCTATCAAAATCATCATCCTTATCAGGATGAAAGCATACCGAACCATCTAGGTTTATATGATTTAAACCTATTAAAGTTTTATTTCTAAATGTAATAGAAATGTTTTCAGAGTTTGGATGCGTTAAAGGGTAAACCTTGGGAATATGGATATCAAAAACGATACACACTCCCAAATAATCAATTTCAATTTTACCACTAAAATGTAGTTCTGTTTCCTTTAAATTCTCTACTAAAGTCAGACTTTCATCCTTTTTTAAAAGACTTTCAATTCTTTTAATTTTGGTCTCATCGCTTTTCAAATTAACCAAATTTACTTGTGCTTAAAACTGATGCTGTTGAGTAACTTGAACTGGCTTTATCATCATCATCGTAATCATCATTTATTGGGAAGTACTCTTTTATCATATCTGAATCTTCATCTACTTCTTTAATTGTTTTTTTCATATCCCGTTTAGTATCGAATTTTGCCGTGTCACTCATAGAATCAGAAACTATATTACCCGAATTTACTGGGTCCACTAAATCATTTTCAGTAATATTATCAATTATATGATTCATTACCATTTTTACTTGCTTCCATAGCCCAGAAGGTATTTCATCAGCTTCATCAAAAGCTTCTTTGGTATATAACTCCATCATAAATGACTTTATTAATTTACCCCCATTTTGATTCTTTCTTTCTGTTTTCCAGACCTTTAGTAATCTGGTTATTTTACGTTCGTGTGTTCTTTCCGCACCTCCCAATAACTCAATGTGTTTTTTGATATTAGTTTTAATCCGCTTCTTATTATCATCAACCTCTTTTTTGGAACGGTTTGGTGGGTGGATATGTAGACTTAGGTCAGTATTGTTGTTATTGTAATCATTATAATCTGGCCTCTCTCTTCCGGGGACAACGTCCATATCAAAGTCTTCACCATCAATCTTAAATTTCATTCCAATAGACACCTTCTGTTTTCTAACATCGTCTTTTGTTATATCATCATCATCTTCAGTATATTCATTTTTTAAAAATTTGTAGACATCCGTAAACATATCTTCAAGCTTTTCATACCCCTTATCATCCTCTTTTTCTTTTTTTCTAAAAGGCAAACAACAATCTATATCAAACTTTGTGTTAATGGCAGTATTCTTTGCATAAGAACCAGAATCTATAGCATTTGAAGCCTTAGTATCCGAAAACTTATCATTTAAAGCTTCTTTCACAGCATTTTTCTTTGCGATGAATTTATCAAGGTTTTCTACTTTATTTATATCGTGAGTATCTAGTACTTTTTTAAGATGTTCATTTTTATTTGTAGCCATATTATAATTTTATCACATTCTCAATAATACCTTGAATTCTGAAACTGTCATTAAGTATTATCGGTTGATGTATTTTATTACTTGATTTTGGTTTTAAAATTACCATTCCATTATTTTTATTATACTCTTTAACGGTTGCTTCATCATCAATTAGTGCTAATATTCTATCTCCGTTTTCCGCATCTTGCTGCTGCCTAACTAATAATAAATCTCCATTATCAATTCCAGCTTCATCCATTGAATCTCCTTCAGCTCTTAATAAGAAGTATCTGTAACCATTTTTTATCATTTCTATTGAAATGGAAACTTCTGCCTCAATATTTTCATCTGCAAAAATGGGTATTCCACAAGCTACACTTCCTAATAAAGGTATTTTGACGGTTTGTGCTCTCGAACCATAGTCTTGCGGTATTTCGAAATCCATTATTTGATAACTACCGTCAGCCTTCTTTTTTAAAATTTCTTTCTCTTCAAGGTTGTTTAAAATAACAGCCGCTGAGCGAGGGGATTTATAATCCATAGCAATCATCAGTTCACGAACACTTGGAGCACGTCCATTATGAACTAAATAATTTCTAATCATCTTCAATGCCGTTAATTCCTTGTTTGATAAATCGTTAAACATACACAAATATACACTTTACATACACCAAATTATTAGTCATAAAGCATTAGTTGTTAAACAGTTATTCACAATTTTGAAATAATGCTATAAATATACCTCGTTAGTAAACCAGTTCTTTACGGGTTTCTGTAATGACAAGAAGATTATTATCATAGCCCATTCCATACACATTACCACTTCGCTCCTATCGTCGCTTGGGCAAAGAGTATTCCATTTCATTTCCAGAAAGTTTGTAGAGAGAAAAAAATAAAAGAAGATTGTTGTAAATAACTTCGCTTTTACCAAAGCAAAGTTTCATAACGCAAGACATTATGATACATTTTGTATTATTGGTTTAGCCAGTGGCTGAAGCAATAATCAAGAAAGATGATGCGGCTGCCAACATACCGTAAAGGTTTAATGAAAAACGTAGGTCATAATTCTATTATGTAAAATATCCCTCACATTTATAGCTTTTAAGCGAATTATCAACAGGGTCATCAACCTGTTTAATTTACGTAGCTTCAAATTTTCCACACGGAATAAAATTTATTCTAAACTTCAAAATTCGTCAACCCTGACGACAAACCTTTCGTCTGTACTCATAATTAGTCGTTATGCAAAATTGCCGCTCGGCCAACAGCATATTGCTTTCATAAAAATTAAATGCTGATGCATTTATTTTTATACGCAATTCTCAGCCGCTTGGCCAGCGCCAAAAAAAGCAAAACCTTTTAGCTATTTTGAAATACATGAATTATGAGGAACTATCTTATATAAAATTTTTCACAAACTTTTAGTCAGCTTACCGCAAGAGCACAAAATTTCGAAATTAAAATTTCTGTGCACTTGCTACCACTATCCTTTGTTTCAGCAAATACTTTAGGTATTCATAACATTATGTCAAATAGAAAATCCCACCAGATTATGATGGGATTATGTATAATATATGTCTTGTATTTAACTTGCTAATCTACTTGAAGACTTCAAAATCTTAATAGCTGAATCAGCTAATTCATTATTTAAACCTACGGTTGCACTAGGTTGTACAAGTTTAGACTTGACATTATATGGTAAATTATTTAAAGACTTATCATCATCAATAATGACAAAGGAACTTTCACTCGTTTTATTTACCCATTTCATTATTTCCTCTCTTCTATTAAGATTATTAATGTTTTTATTAAGTCTCTTAATGCTAAGGTTTTCAAATCCTCTAATAGAAAACATCTTTTTCCATTCGGAAATACTGTAGCTAGACTTATGAGAAGTTGTCAATAGAATATCTGCACCTGTTTCAGAAATAATTTTCTGTAGGCTAAATACAGCTCTTCTGCTGAACCTTGGAAACCCATCATTTTCAAATTCAGGACGTTTCCAACTTGTAGCAGGAACCATTACTCCATCTATGTCTAGTAAAATCAGCATGTTACAAAGATATGTTTTATTTTATAAATCGTTCAAAATACTAATATCTACGTCGTTTAACTTAGCATCTCTTACATTGTGCTCGTGAATCCTTTCAGGTGTTTCATAATCATATTCCCTGATAGTTACTTCACTCCAGTTATAATCCTCAATAGCTGATGCTATACCCCAATTATACTTGGTAATTTCAACTTTTGAAAGTTCAGAACAAATATACCTATGATGTCCATCAACTATCCTTGAACCTTTTACTTTAATTCCTTCAAATTTGATACCAATTTTCATTTTTTTGTAAATCCTTTGAAGGATTGGTAAGCAAACTGCTTCTTGGGTAGCTATAAACTCCAGAGAGCCCGATTCCAATAAATCTTTAACGTTTTTTAAGGTAATTTCTTGCATGCAACGAAGGTATCTTTTCTTTTTTTCTTGATAAAAAAAGAAACAAAAAAATCAAGGCTTACAGATAACTTTGGAACAGGGCCGAGCGTAAAGAAAATGTACCCAAAGTACATTTTTAGCGAAGGAGCCAGCTGGCGTGGTGGCGTCAGTCTGTAAGAAACTTTATTGCCAGCAAGGCAGCCGCATCAACTCGCCGAAAAAAGCAATCACCCACTGGGTAATCACTTTTTATCGCGCCTAAAATTTTTAACGCTCCTCTCCCCTATTGTTTTAGCTAAAGTTCTCTTAGGCCGTTTTACCTCTCGAATGTTAACAAATTGTATCTTTGGGATATGAACGTACGGCTGACCAAGGAGCAAAAAATAAAAGTGCTCAATTCAACAGATATCTATGCGATTATGCAGCAGATATTACTTCGTGAAAATAAAATACGTAGAAATCAAGAACACTTTTGGGTCGTTGGTTTAGATAACAAACACCAGATACTTTTTATTGAATTAATAGGTCTTGGTGCCGTAAATCGTGTAAATGCCGACCCGCCAGATGTCTTTAGAATGGCCATTTACAAACTGGCCGTAAAAATGATTCTCGTTCATAACCACCCTAGCGGCTCTTTAGATTTATCAAAAGGCGATAATGAATTTACCGACCGCATGCTCAAAGTGGGGAAACTTATCAATATCGAGGTCATTGACCACCTTGTCATCTCTGAAACAGACTATTTCAGTTTTGCCGACGAAGGCCTTATCGAAAAACTTAAAAAATCAGGTGTTTTCGAGATTATGGGGCCTGAAAAAAAGGAGTTGGAGCAATGGAAAATCGATACCGAGAAAAAACGGGCTGAAAAGCAAAAGGCTATAGAAATTGCTAAATCGTTATCCTCTAGATCAGCGATATCATCCTTTAGTTTAGTTTTATTAGTGAGAATAATACTATTCCACACACATTACACTCCCCTCCTTTCGTCGGCTCGCATAATAAGTGTTTATTCATTGCCCGTCTATTGCTTTTTTAAGGAATTCATGAACCTCGTGCCTCGGTTTCATTACCTTTTGAGAAGATACTTTTTAGAAGAAAAATTTGAAGAAAATGTAGTGCGGAAAAGGCCAGCGCTTCATCTCGCTAATAAAAGAAAAGGTCTCCCAGACCTTCCCTTTTTATGCCGTTTACCAAAGCAAAGTGTCATAACGCGGAACATTATAGAACAAAATGTTCCATAATCCAACGTTATATAAAATTGCGATAAGTTATACGGAATAGCTGTCTATTCCTATCCTTTTTGGAGGTTCCAATCATAGTCCATACGTTGACTTAAAACCCTAAGAATAAAAATTCCGCTTGCCGTATGCAGATAAAAAATGGTGTGTGCTTGATAAGAAAATCTTTTTAACTCAGCAATAAATTCTGAGGCATCTCGACCTAAATTCGCATTTTCGGCAAGTATTTCAAATGTTTCATGCATATCATAAAAATACTTTTGCGCTTGAGTTAGTCCGAATTTGTATATGCCAAACTCGTACATTTCGGCCAAATCAATCTCAGCTTTACTGGATAACCTATAAACGCCCATCTTCCCGCATGCGCGCTTCAACTTCTTTCATGATATCGGGTAAGGATTTGGAACTAACACCGCTTTCAAGCCCTTCAACTAGTTTAGTTTTAAGAGAAAGAAATTTAGATTTGTTGGCTTGATCCTGCCGCACTAGATTTCGCAAATACTCACTGTCGTTAGTATATTCGCCTGCTTCGATTTGAGCCTTTATCCATTTATCTTGTTGTTCGGTAAAAGTTACCGTTTTACGAACTGTTGCCATAATACACATGTTTAAATCATCATACTATTGGTGTAATATAGCGATTTTGTTCGAATTAGCACCGATAATTCAGCTTTACTTTTAATAACCCATTCCACGCACATTGCCCTCCATCCTACTGTCGGTCAGTTAATAAGTGTTTATTCATTGCCCGTCTATTGCTTTTTTAAGGAATTCATGAACCTCGGGCCTCGGTTTTATTACCTTTTAAGAAGATACTTTTTAGAAGAAAAATTTAAAGAAAGTGAAGTGCAGAAAAGGCCAGCGCTTCATCTCGCTCATAGAAGAAAAGGTCTCCCAGACCTTCCCTTTCAATGCCGTTTACCAAAGCAAGGTTATATAACTCGGAATAGTATAGTGCAATTGTAGCAATTTAGCGGATAGCGCATTTCCGTGCTATTTAATATTATGTCAAAGGGAATTTGCGGTCAGCATTGACTATGTTGCTCTCAAAGCCGCCGCATCTCGCCGCCAACTAAAATCATCTACTTGATAATTTTAATTGTCATTAGGATCGATTCTTTATTGCCTGAAAATCCCATATAGCTTTGCGATCCTCTTCTTTTTGAATCGCAAAACTATATCAAGATTTTAGAGCTTAGCAATAGTACTTCATGGGTAGGATTTCGTGCCATTTTGAGCGCCCTTGCTTCCGACGCCGGAAACGGAAACTTTAAAGCCCTCTCTATCAAAACTTACCGAGCCAGTAGGGGTTGCCCATCCTAGGGCATATTGAATTTGACCATATGAACCGGAGTTCCTTAAAACTCTTGATTCTGATTTAGTAGAACCTGCGGTCATCCAACCCCAATCTTCTCTATCCGTATTTCTTACACTCCCGTTCGTATTAAAACTCACGGTAATTTTATAGCCAATTTCACCTCTTTTACTTCCCCAAAGCCATTTAATGTCCCACCAGGATTTGCTCCAAGCTGAACCTCCCGATCTGTCGGCAGTTTCACCCTTTTTAGCACTATTTTCAATTTTACCATCTTCCTCTATTTCAATAAGTCCGAATATGACATTATCCCATACGATTCCTTCATCATTATAATAGCAAATGGTTTTAAACTGTCTTCCTTCAGCTTCCCAAGTCAATTCCATGGCTTTATCTGTTGATTTTATCAATTTTGCTTTGAAGTCATCAACTGATTTGGCGACCGACCCTCCTTTTGAGGACAGTTCTTTTACGCTACCAAAGACTATCGAATTTGGATTTGCGATGTTACCGTAGGCTATGGTCTCGTTTTCCCCTGTTTTTGAAACAGTGCCGTCTGTACGCTCACCGTAGCTATCGACGGAATATTCCAATAACCTGTAACGATCTTCTGTTTGAATTTTGAGATTCGCTTCAACGCCTTTTAATTGTTCTGCGACCTTATCCGGCAGTTCATTAAAGGTTGAAGCTGCAGCCTCTGTTGGCTGATTTACAATAGCATCTTTTTCACAAGCGGTGAATAGAAGTGTAACCGCAATAAAGAAGCTGTAAAAAATAGCTTTAAATCTTAACGTTTTCATTTGATATCCTATTTAGTTCACCTACTCTTTTTACCATAGGCTTTTCGGTTTCCGCCTTTTTGAGTCGACCCTGCTTTGGGATACTCCCAGTCTATCTAGCTAACGATAGTAAAGCATTGAGATTTTCTATATTTCAAATGTAGTGCTCGATAAAAGGTGGCGAAATCGTTTAAAAAGATGATTTTACCTAAGGGTAAACAAGAAGCGTGTCAAGGTAATCAAGGAGGGGCACTTTTATTTACAGTATAAACGGATGATTAATACCCAAGGATGCCCTCTAAATTGGGCTACATTCGATTACCCTATAAATTGTAATCTTTCAACACCATGAAGTACCCTGAAAAGCATTTCTTGCCATGCGGTGCTTTCTGGATAAGCGCGCAGTAAACTTTTTTGCACATTGATGTGCATAAAAAAACCCGCTTTGTTATAAAGCGGGTTTTTTAGCTATGTTTTGATGCTTTATGGCCTGTAAAGCATTCCTAATTATTTCATAATAAAAATGAATCGTTGGTATGATCGTTCGATTTTAATATGGTGGCACTGTGCCTCCGGGGCCTCTTTGTGAACAGCTTACCCTAACGTATTTCCAAACCCGCTTTGGAAACCAACCCTTCCATACCCAAACGCGTTTTTTCTTGTAGCAATAGTCAAACGTCAGGTTTACGGTTCCTATCATTTCGATATCTCTTGACACGTGGTAATTGAGTGTAGCACTGTTAATTTGAGTTGTTACGAGGGAAATCACTTCTGGCGCTGCATTGTATATTGATTCTTCATCGTTTTTTGCGCTAGAGCTGGTTACAACGAAACACATAATAATAACACTCAGCCATAACAATTTAATTTTAAAGTTATTCATAATACATACGATTTGTGTGAACCTACTCTATTCTTTTTAGGCTTTTCGGTTTCCGCCATTGTTATAAAGCAATCATGAAAAAAGTTATTTGAATTGTATGAGTTAAAGTTACTAGTATTCCCTACAGTAGCTACTCATCGAAACCAAGGAATCCTCCTCAGGGTAAACCATGAGATACACTACAGCAGAATGGAAACGGTCGTACCTTGGTTCGGCTTTGATCTTACGTCCATTTTTGCAGAAATCAATGTTACCCTCGACACAATATTCTTCCAGCCCATACCTTTTGAAAGATCCATTTTTTTGGGGTCCATACCCTTTCCGTTATCGGTAATGCGCAATGCGTAGTTCTTGTTTTCATTTTTCAAGATGATATCGACCAGCGTGGCTTGGGCATGTTTTATGGTATTCGATAAAATTTCCTGAACTATCCTGTAAAGGTTTACACTTTGATCTTCGCTTAAACTACGAAATGGCTCCTCTACCTGTAATTCTATGGTCAGGATATTCTCTACCGCCAGTTCGGAGATCAATTCCCGTATTGCAGGAACCAACCCAAGCTTGATAAGGGTGTCGGGCATAATGTTTTGCGATATATTCCGTAGTTCGTCATAGGCATGATCGACTTGTTTTAACAATTTCTCTTGAGAAGGTGCCAGTTCGTTGGTTAAGGGTAAGTTAGCTGCCTGCATTCGAATCGTTGAAATCGTTTGCCCTAAACTGTCATGCAAATCCTGGGCGATTCGTTTTCGCTCTTTTTGTTCTGTTTCAATAATGCTTTTATATCTCAAGCTCTCCTGTTTGACCAGTAATTTTTTCCTGTTCATTTTTTGCCATCCCCACATTCCAAAACTTAGCAATAGCAATACGCTGGCAAATACGATCCACAATATGTTTCTTTGGTATTCTTTTTGTTTGATAATACTAGCCTTTACAGCGTTTGCCTTATCCAAAATTAATATTTGCTCTTCCTTTTCCTTGGTCGCATACTTGGTCTGAAATTCTTCCAGCTTCTTTTTCTTAGATCTTTCCGCAAGGGTATCATTGATCATCTGGTTTCTTTTCAAAAAAGCTAGAGAATTTTGATAATCCCCAAGTTTCTCGTAGACATTCGAAAGTTCTTCGCTTGCCCTTGCAATCGCCGGAAAGCTTTTGATACTGTCCGAAAGCATATAGCTCCGCATAAAGTGCGGGATGGCCGCTTTGTACTCTTTTCTGTCGGAATAATAACTACCAATATCATACTCTGCGGTAGCTACATGAAGTTTGACCCGCGAATCTTTGGCCAGTCGAAAGGAGATGTTGAAATAGTGTAGCGCGGAATCATATTGTTTGAGAAGTTGATAACTTGACCCTATATTACCAGGAATGGTATAGTTGGAACTGAAATTGTTCTTTTTACCATCTGCCATTGCTCTTTTACCAATGGCGATCGCTTCTTTGTATTGTTCCTTGCTCATGTAGCAATAACTCAAATTCGCATAAATCTTGTTCTTCAGACGATGCGCCTTTAATTCTGTAGCGAACTTCAATGCCTTTTGATAATTTTCAATGGCCTGGTCCGTATCCCCATTTACGACGTATAAAAATGCCAAGGCGTTTTTTGCATCCATTTCCAGCGATGCCGACTTGTTTTCATTTATGAATTGTTCACTTTTTTCATAATATTCCAAGGCGGTATCAAACTCGCGTTTTAGTGTGTGGCTGACCACCAAATTCAGTAACGCATCGGTCTGGTAATATGAATTTTTTTCTTGTTCGGCATGTACCAAATTTTTTTTGCTGTATGCTATCGCTTTATCGGCGTTATCGATGGCATTATAATTTTTGGCGATTCTAGATTTGGTATAATAGGCCAAATCGGTATTTGGTGCGTTCTTTAACAACGAATCTAATCTTAGGAACACTTTTAGCGATAAATGGTAACTGGCCTGGGAATCGTATAAGGAATCGGCAGTACGTCTTAGTTTGGCCAGTTCTACATCGGGAATCTGGGAAAAAGAAATAGAAACGATGAGCAGAAAAATGAGGGAGAGATGGGTGCGCTTCATTCGTGCTGGTTTTTTTGGAATAATTTGGTTAGTCCCACATGGCCAGATTGTTTTCAACAGCATAGCGAATAAGCCCAATGACACTTTTTGAATTTGTCTTTTGAAACATACTTCTGCGGTGGGTCTCTACCGTGCACACACCTATATTTAACTCACTGGCGATTTGTTTGCTTGATAATTCACGACAGATGAGCTGCAGTATCTCACGTTCTCTAGAAGTAAGTTCTGCCCTCGTTTTTAATTTATTGGGTTTTTTGTCATTGATCAAATCCATCATAATGGATGAAATCTCACTTCCGTAGTATGTGCCGCCATTAACGATCCGATCGACAGCATTTAACAATTCAACCTTACCGGCCTTTTTCAACAAATAACCTTCCGCCTCGGCATACAGAATTTCCTTCACCAATTCTCTGCCAATATGCATGCTCAAGACTAGAAAAGGGACAGTTATATTACGTGCCTTCACTTTTTTAATCAATTCAATACCGTTCATTTTCGGTAAACCAATATCCGTAATGACCAAATCAATAGGCTCTTGGGCAATTAGTTGATAGCCCTCTTCGGCGCTGGTTACACTTTTTAAAGTTCCTATGTTGTCATTGGAGTTCAAAATGGACTGCAGTCCATCGGCAAACATGATATGGTCATCTATGAGAAGAATGTCAATTGCCTTTCTATCAGTCATTTTGTGATTGAGTTAAGAACCACCGAAGGTATGTAGTACCATATAAATACGATTGTAATGAAAAATTGGATGTAAAATTTCAAAAATACCTTAACATATTGAAGGGCAATAGCATTGATTGTGTAGCTGCGATGGTATATTTATTGTCTTCCGTTCTATCGTCGGTCAGTTACTAAGTGTTTATTCATTGCCCGTCTATTGCTTTTTTAACGTGAGTTCGATATAACTATATGTTCAAATACAGTTGTTTGGTATCCACGAAGTTATTTTTCAGGGAGGGTT
>NZ_JBNGOP010000017.1:0-112701 GCF_050589625.1 Maribacter sp. 2-571
TGCCCTGATTCATTGGTAGTATATTTTAGTTTACCACCAAAAAACGAACATTTCAAATCAAAAAATCAAAGAACGGCTGTAACTTGTATATTTTTAAGGTCTTTACAAAGATTACTATTACATTAACCGGACACTATTGACTAACTACTCGGTACTTACTACTCGGTAATAACTATTAAATACTCACGACTCAGTACTAGGTACTCGGTACTCACAACTCGGTACTAACTACTTAATACTCACTACTCGGTACTCACTACTCGGTACTCACCACTCAATTAATCGTCCTGTTTCCAAAGAATCAAAACCTATTGTCTCCATCCAAAATATCTCCCAATCCTCCTAAAATACTTCCTTCGCCTTTACTGTTCCCTCTTCGCGGAAGCGCCGCCAAAACCCTTCCGGCCAATCGGCTAAAGGGTAGCGACTGTATGTAAACCGTACCGGGACCTCTTAAGGTGGCAAAAAACAGCCCTTCCCCTCCGAATATGGTATTTTTAATACCGCCGATAAATTCGATATCGTAGTCTACGTTCTGGGTAAAACCGACAATACACCCGGTATCCACTTTAAGGGTTTCCCCCATGGCCAAATCTTTACGTGCCAAGGTACCTCCCGCGTGGACGAATGCCATTCCGTCCCCTTCCAATTTTTGCATGATAAAGCCTTCGCCACCAAAGAGTCCCCTTCCCAGTTTTTTAGAAAATTCCACTCCTACCGCAACCCCTTTTGCGGCACATAAAAAGGCATCCTTTTGGCAAACGAACTTGCCTTGGTTTTCAGAAAGGTCGATCGGGACAATTTTTCCGGGATATGGCGAGGCAAAGCTTACCTTTCTTTTGTTTTGCCCAACGTTCAAAAAGGCCGTCATAAACAGACTCTCTCCGGTGAGAATACGTTTTCCAGCGGAAAAAATTTTTCCCAAAACCCCTTTTTCCTGATTGGAACCATCGCCAAATATGGTATCCATCTTAATATCGTTGTCCATCATCATAAAACTACCGGCCTCAGCGACCACCGCTTCCTGAGGGTCCAGTTCAATTTCGACATACTGCATTTCTTCCCCGTATATCTCGTAGTCTATTTCGTGTGAGTTCATAATAAGTTCGTTTTTAATTTTATTAAGGTAACAGCTGTTGGTAAGCGAATGCGCTCTTTTGTTACAAAAGATTTGGGAGGCACCTTCACCGTTCGCCCTTCAACCGTACCGTCCATTCAAAGTTAAAGGTGGAAACCGTTATTCCGGCCTCGTTTACGCCAACGGATTTCATCCAAAAGGTTTGCCCCTCCCCTGTTGCAATGGTGGCGTCCAATGCTTCCTTGATCAAGTGGCCGTCCTCGCAGGTAAATGTTATTTTTCCGGTAGCCTTTTTGGAAAAGTTCGCATTGTTGTTGGCCACCAACATCGATATCCGTTTTCCGGAGGTCCGTATTTGAACGGTGACCATGGCTCCGGTGGCATACTCCGCTGCCATACCCTGTACCGCCCAAAACATGGACTTAAAGGGGTTTTGATTGATCCATCGGTGCCTTACGGTTACGATAGCTTTCTTGTTATCGATGTATTTTAAACGTACACCGCACCACCACGCAGCCGGTAATTTAAAAAAAGAAAAGGTGTTGAATTTCCGCGGAGATACCGTCATTTATTGCTTGTTTGGGTTAAACCCGTTTTATGCATTAGAAAATCTACTACGGCGCGAAACTGCTTCAAAACCGGGCGTTTTACTATGTTTCCGGGTTTAACCGTAGCCCCGAAGTTTCGGGGCTATGCCCAAACCCGGGAACATCCGGTTTTATTGCATTTTCGACCCTCATAACGAAGTTCTAACGCATAAACCGGGTTAAAAGTATCAAAAATAACAGACATCAACAATGTTAATTAAATGTTAATTCTTAGTACTATGTGTTGCATAGTACCTTTGTTTAGATATATATTTGCATAAGAAAATAACATGCCATGACCAATACCTTATCAAAACACGAGCGAAATTTATCGGCCTTGATCCATGCGTCAACCTTCTCAAAATTCTTTATTCCGTTCGGGAATTTTATTATTCCGTTGGTACTATGGACCGCAAATAAAAAGGAATACGAGTTTGTGGATTACAACGGGAAGCAGGCATTGAACTTTCAATTGAGCCTACTGCTTTATTCCATCATCATCAGTCTTGCCAGCATTCCCTTTTTTATAGGGGTCCTCCCAGATCTTTTTGATTTTGGGCATCTGGGTTTTGACCGGCTACAAAACTTTAACAGTTTCAACATCCGATTCGATAGCGATGACTTTCGTTTTGGCAGGTGGTGGCTTCCATTTGGGATCAGCGGTCTGTTACAAGCCGCACTTATGATCGTCAATATCGTATATACTATTTTAGCCGTTATCCGAACCAACGAGGGGCAGGCCTTTGCCTATCCCATAACCGTAAAATTCATCAAATAATGAAACACATCATTTCTTTTTTGTCCGGTATATTTTTAATGGCCATTGGTAGTGTCGACGCCCAAGTGGCAAGGGATTCTGAATTGTACCAAACCCTAATGCAGCAAGACAGCATTTTGTTCGAGGCCGCCTTCGATACCTGCGACGTAGCGACTTTGGAAGGCATTTTCACGGAAGACTTTGAATTTTATCACGACAAGGGCGGCCTGTCGGAAGGTAGGGCCATGTTTCTGGGACCCATGCGTGAAAACTGCGAAAAACGGGATGCCTCAAAACCGCAAGCGTCCAAAAGGATCTTGATTACGAACAGCTTGGAGGTGTACCCCTTATATAAGAAAGATGTGCTCTATGGGGCCATACAACATGGTGTACACCGCTTTGAATCGCTGGACGAAAACAATACCTATGTAAAGGGCGATATCGCCAAGTTTACCCATGTGTGGATAAAGGAAGACAATATATGGAAGGTAAAACGGGAACTCAGTTATGACCATCAATACCGACCGCAACAATAAAGGGTACTCATCACACCCGTTACCTAGGAGTTTATTCATCAATCATCAGTATTTGGGTCGCTAAGCGACCCGCTCGAACAGCGCCGTTAAGGCGACGCACGGGCACATCAAAAAACGAACCGTTAACCATGCAGACATCATTCTCGAAAGAAAAGCAAGAGCGACCGAAGAGATCGGAACTGCGTCAAAAGCAAAAAGAAATTATGAATGTAGAAAACACAAAGGCACAAATGCGCAAAGGAGTGCTGGAGTATTGTATCCTTTCCATTCTGAACGGAAAGGATAAGTATGCCTCGGAAATCCTGAGCACGCTAAAAGATGCCAAAATGCTGGTAGTGGAGGGAACCATTTACCCTTTGCTTACCAGGTTAAAAAATGCCGGCCTGCTCAATTATCGTTGGGAAGAGTCCACTTCGGGCCCTCCTCGGAAATATTACACCCTTACCGAAACAGGAAAAATGTTTCTAAAAGAGCTGGATACCACATGGGACGAACTGCGGAACGCGACCAATTTGGTAACGCAAAACAAATAACCATCAACAAAAAACGCCGATCGCTATCCCATAACGATACGGTGCATAAAACAATCAGAAAATGAACAAGACAGTAAATATTAATCTAGCCAACATCCTCTTTCATATCGATGAGGATGCCTACAACAAAATGAGGCGCTATTTGGAATCCGTACGGCGTTCGTTCGCCAATACGCCCGGTAGCGACGAGATCTTGGCCGATATTGAAGCACGGATCGCCGAACTTTTTCATGAAAAATTGGAAAACGAACGACAGGTAATCACGCAAAAAGAAGTAGACGAGGTTATTACCATCATGGGACAGCCCGAAGATTACATGGTCGATGAAGATATTTTTGACGACAATCCCAAACAATCTGCCCAAAGCGCGCCCAATAGGGTAAAAAAACTGTATCGGGACACCGAACAAAAATATGTTGCGGGGGTTTCCTCCGGACTGGCCCATTACCTCGGTATCGACCCCTTATGGGTACGCCTATTGTGGATATTGCTTACGGTAGGATCGGGAGGCGGTTTCATATTATTGTACGGCCTATTGTGGATCCTGATTCCGGAAGCCGCTACCACGGCCCAAAAATTGGACATGCGGGGCGAAGCCGTTAACATCAGTAATATCGAGCGAAAAGTAAAGGAAGGTTTTGATGATGTTACCGAAAAAATTAAAAGTGTCGACTATGACAAGGTCGGCAACAGGGTAAAAAATAGTGGAAAAACGTTTTTTGATACCCTGGGCGACATCATCATGTTCTTGTTCAAAATATTCGGTAAGTTCATCGGCATCATACTTATCGTAACGGGAGCTTCCGTGATCATCGGTATGTTCATCGGTATGCTGACCGTGGGTACCTTGGATTGGATCCATTTGCCCGGTGTCGATAGCATAATGGCCGACGTTACCCAATCGCCGGTATGGCTATTGTCCCTGTTGTTATTTTTTGCAGTGGGCATCCCGTTTTTCTTTCTGTTATATCTAGGGCTAAAAATTCTGGTAACCAATCTTAAATCGATCGGGAACATCGCCAAATTTTCCCTATTGGGCCTATGGTTGCTATCGGTAATCTCTTTAGTGGTCATGGGTGTTCGCGAGGCGGCCTCCCATGCCTTCGAGGGTACCGTTAAAACCGAAAACAGCTATACCCTACCCGCTTCGGACACGCTACGCTTGAGTTTGACCTCAACTGACCTGTGGGACAAAAGGGAACAGATACGAATGGACGACCTTGTAAAAACCTACACTGACGAGGGAGACGCCATACTGCTATCGGACGACCTTCGTTTCAGGATACGGAAATCACGGGATAGCATGGTGCATATCCAAATACGGAAAGAGGCCAATGGCGCATCCGTATCCGAGGCACGGGAAACGGCCAGCACCATTAACTATGATTACGAGGTAATCGGAAATGAGCTGCGCTTCGACAGTTTTTTGACCGCAACGGAGCAATTTAAGTTCAAAGGCCAGCAAGTACGGGTCGATATTTATATACCCCAAGGGCGATTTCTAAAATTGGAAGCCCCTATGGGAAGGGCTAACTGGAGGGTAAGGGCCAATACCGACACCAACCGGCGTATTGAGGACAACCTATGGATGATGGGCTACGATGGTAGGCTCAAATGTCAGGAATGCCCCGAAGATGACGATGATGACAACGAAATGGAAGATGGCCGTATCATCATCAACGAAGATGGTATCGACATCAATTTTCAAGATGAGGATGGGGAATCCTTTAAAATGAAAATCGATGAAGATGGCGTGAATATTCGGGCGAAGGACAAGAACGGCAACAACATCGACAAAGTAATCATTAATGAAGAAGGTATGGATATCGATGTCAATAATGACAACGACTCCCAATAGCCACTTTTAACCCGGATTATGCATTAGAACTTCGTAATGAAGCTTTTAGCTACGATAAAATATGACATTTTATGAATGTAAGCATAGCCCCGAAGTTTCGGGGCTACGGTTACATTTAAAAATGTAGCGCAGCACCATAGTTTGAAGTAGCTGGAAGCTGTAATAGATTTTCTAATGCATAAAGCGGGTTTAAAGAAACTGTAGTAGCAAATATAGATTTTAACGTGGCGACTTACAGTTCATCCCCTTTATTTGACAATTCGGTATCATATATTAAAAAACATGTTGCCTAACTTGCATCTTTACATCAGTTAAAAAACAATCATCAACCGTCACATTCCAGGCAAGTGGGAATGTTGCAAAAAACAAACATCATGACAACACTAATTAAATTAACGATTGCCCTTTTATTGTCCCTTTTTCTTTCTTCTTGTGGTTTTGACATTAAAATCAATGGGGAGAGCTGGGGAAGCGGCACCAAAGGAAACGGTTCGGTAACTACGGAATCGCGATCGGTCTCCGAGGATTTTACGGAGATAACCGCTCAAGAAGGTCTTATGGTATATGTTACCCAAGCCGATGAATTTAAAATTGAAGTGGAGGCCGACGAGAATATTTTGGAGTTGATCGGAACCGATATCAGCAATGGGAGACTAAAGGTACATGCCCGTAAAAATATAGGCCGCGCCACGAAAAACGTTTACGTATCGTTACCGGATGTCAGTGCCTTAAAAAGTTCGAGCGGTGCACATTTAAAAACCAAGAATACCATTGTGGGCGACCGTATCGAAATAGATGCCAGTAGCGGTGCCAACCTATTTATCGATTTGGATGCCGACGATGTGGAGGTAGATGCCAGTAGCGGCGCCAACCTTGAAATCGTAGGAACTACCGATCAGGCCGATTTTGATATCAGTAGCGGAAGTAACGTCAATGCAAAAGATTTTGAATCGAATACCTGCGAGGCCGAGGCCAGCAGCGGAGCAAACCTTAAGATCTATGTTACGGAAGCGCTCGTTGCCAATGCCAGTAGCGGTGGCAACATTTCCTACTACGGAAACGCTTCTTTTGAAGGGCAAAAAAATATTTCGGGAAGTATCGTACATCGCGATTAAAAAAAACTCGCAGCCTCCTTCCGCAATTTCACCAAGCAGTTGGAAATGAATACCAAAAAAGGGCTTTCGGAAATACCGAAAGCCCTTTTTATAAACAGGAAGTAACACTACTCAACAACAAACTTTTTTAAGGATTCCGTATCCCCTTGAAGAATACGTACAAAATACATACCACTGGGATATTTGGCCACGTTTAAATCGTAACTTCCATCCACTCCCTTGGCTCGATGCAATTCTTGACCGATCATGTTGTACACCTTAATTTCCGTGAACAAGGAGCTACTGCCCCCATCCAACTGTATTCGTACCATTTCCTTGGCTGGATTGGGATACAGTGTAATACCGGTTCGGGAAAGGCCATTTTTTTGTTCAACGGCCGTTGGTCCGCTGCTTTTACCGGATAACTCGCCAACAGAAAGTAAGCGTGCATATAGTTTCACCTCATCGATACGGCCACTCCACGTATTCCAACTATTCCCGTTGCCCATGGCACCCAGAAACAATGTCCTATCAAATCGGGTACCTGCGGATACTGTACCAGTGTGGACGGAAACGCCATTTACGTATATTACATATTCCCCATTGGAAACGGTAAGGGCCACCAAATTCCATTGATCGAACGGAAAAGCCCCTGCCGCGGATTTGGTAAAATCACTATTGTTCTCGCCTTGGGTCTGAAATGCAATAGTACCGTCGGTAGTATCCCAAGAATTTACAAAAAAGTTAAATCCGGTTTCCGCGCCCGAATCATTGTTGCCCAACAACCAATTCTGATGCTCTTGCTCCCCGTTATTAAAGGCCCACATGGTTATGGTAAACGTATCGGGAAGCACAATGGTTCCAAGCTCGGCCATCGCACGGTCCGAAACCGATAAATCCAGTGAGGCACTACCAACAGAGGACTGATCGGCATACACCGCACCATTCACCAAACTGGCATCCTTATCCCCTACGATATCCTCGGGAGAATTGTCGAACTCCCAATGGTGTAACAATTTGGGGGTTTCGTTCCCTGCTACATAGGGAATAAGGGAACTTCCCGGGATTACTTCCGATGGTTCCGATGTCGGTTCTCCAGGTTTCGACCAGCCTACGGCAAGATTGTCCAACCCGTATCCCTCTTTCATAAGCGCTTCTATATAATATTTTTTACCGGCCTCCAATTGGATCTGCGCCGATCTTTGTGTTGTAAAAACATTCCAGTCGCGGGGTCCTGTCCAAGACGTATGGTAAGCTATTCTGTTGGCCGAATTCGGATCCTCGCCCGTTCCCAACCACAATGCCACATGATCATCGCCAGCGACCCAGAAACGATAGTTACCGGAAACCGGAGGACAAAGATGTCCTCGCATGCGCAGCCCATATTCGTCCAACACATCGGTTTCCGCCTCAAAGCTGGTCGCACTGTACGTGGTATCGGGATTATCAGGGTACTTGACCGAATTGGTCAGGTCGGAAATTGCGGTTCCTAAAATACCCTCGAAGCGTTCCACCAAAATTGTTCCGGTATTCGAACAACTCACCCCCGTTTGAGCAAAAGAAGCGGTAATGGACTTTGAGCCGTCCATGGTGATCGTAATCGGGTTTTCAGTTGTGTCGATGGCCCCTGACCATTGGTCAAATGCATATCCATCATTTGGTATTGCGGTCAACACTACCGATTCGCCAAGTTCATAACTCGCTTTATCCGGATCTTTGGTAACCGATCCTTCAGTGCCATTAACGGTCACGTCGAGTACGATGGCGTTGTTACAACCCAAATCCGATATCACAACATTTTTTTCCCCCGCTGGGGTTGGGAGCGATATTCTTCCCCTGTCGTCATAAGCCACAGCGGTAATCAATACTTCGGTACCGACATCAAGAGCAGGTTGCCACGTCAAGGCAAAATTATTTTGGGCGTCCCGGCTTTCCCCGATGTAATGCCATTCATAATAGTATTTGATTACTCTGGTATCGGCAGATGCAGATACCGAAAGTTCGCATCCGTTCTTTGAAAAATTCTGCCCTTCGGAAAGGTTCAATACAAGCGTTGGTCTGGGGTTTAACGTATACCGATTGCCAGAGGCATTTGAAGAAGCTTTTAAAAAGCCCATGGTATAGATCATATAATTGTTCTGTTGGTGGATGGTATATTCGCCACCTTGTATGCTGAACTTATTATAAAATTTAGATTCGGCCTCAGGCCATACGTTTGGCGTATCATTCGCTTGTGGGAAGGAGCCTCCCCTTGCAAAGAATTCTGAAAAGACCGAATCGGTAAACCAAAAGTTCATTGCACCAAAATAGGAGGTATACCCAATGTTGGCCTCATTATAATACACTTTACTATTGTAGTCGTTGACCAACCATCCATTGGGATTAAACACCCACTTATCGTCCCGTTCTCCCAATCCGGACAAGTAGGTAAGGTTCAATTGATTACCGCCCAATACGTAATTTGCAGCGTTTTGAACGGTGTTCAGGTATTTTTCATCTCCCGTAAGTCGGTGTGCCACCGCAACCAATGTCATACGGGGTGTTGTAAACGGTCCCAATTCAAAGGATTGATAATTTTCCATTCCATTGCGAAAAGCATTGATCTGGGAACGGTCGACCTTTAGATCGGTCGCCTTAGATCGGATTTCAGTTTTGATATCGTTTTGCAAGGCTACATCCAAATCATTAAAGGTCTGTGGTATCAATGCATAACTCGCGATAACCATGTCATACGAGTTTGGACCGGACCACTCGCCATAGGAACTATCGGGCTCCCAATCGCGATAAGTTCGAAAAGTATCCTGATATGTGCTATTACCGGTTGCGCGAAATAGATTGCCCGCAGCAAAGCCCCTCGCACGACGTTCTTCATTATTTAAATTGCCCCGTGCATTCGCCCAGGCATACGCTTCATTTGCCTCCCTTACCCATTCGTCAAACTCCGGGTGGTTGCCAGAACCGGTCAATTGGTGTAATTTATTTAAGCATACCGCGTACCACGATGCCAAACCGGCATACAGAAAGGTTTGTTCGGTGTTTTCCGCAGATACATACCAATCCCTGAAATCCGTCCAGGCCACGATACCATCGCCACCTTCTATCCCATCACGGCCGGTGTATCCTGGAACGCCCCCGGTTCCTCCATAATCCCGTTGTAGTACCGTTCTCGCCCTGCGATAATATTTGATCAACCACGATGCTTCATCCAACAGATCGGGAACCCCGTTTGTACCCTCATCGATCCATTGCGGATCGTTGGCATCCAACTTGTAGCGATTATCTACCTCCCCGTCATAAAATCGGCCCGGATACAGATCGTACAACAATAATAGCGACATCGGTGTCTTTGCATGCGAAATGTAAGCATCCCAATCCCCGGCATCATGGTAGTGTCCCCATATGTTTTTTACCTGTGGCGAACCGGTATTGAAAGTGGCATTTGTAGTTTCGCTACCCTCCCAATCCTTATCGTAGCGCCAAACAATATCATCCGGGTGGTGGTCCCTTGGCATTATTTTGCCGTTTTCCATTTCCTTTACAATACCTTGTCGTTGCCAAAACAGTCCTTTCATTGCGTAATAAAAGGTTTCCTTATTGATGTCATCATTTATTTCAAAGGGATACGAACATCCGATTCCCTCGACCGCCACAATATACTCCCCAACACTATTGAACGCAGTAAAATCGCATTGCCAAACATCGGCGTGCGAATAATTATTTTCTGGCCCATACGCTTGATTTTCGTTCTCCACTAGTGTTTTATCGGCGCGCTTTTCAATGGTTCCACTAAAAACCGTTTCTCCAGTACGATACTCAAGTATCCGAAATTCGTTGCCCAGCTTGTCGTCCAGATCGAGCCCTCCTTTTTGATGGGGACCGTTATCGAAATTGCCCATCCACTGCGAGAGGTATGCAAACTTTTGGCCGTTTCTTGGGAAACCGATCATGTTAACGTGTACCGTTTCGGAACGCAACCGATCAACATCATAAACAAAGGTGATCTCCTTCAGGTTGCCGACCAAATTCTCAACGTTCAACGTATACGTACTACCCTGCCGCAAAGCGGACGGAAGCTGTAGGTACAACTGGTGCCCCCATACATAAGGTACCGGATGCCATTGATTATTATATTCCGTTGCTTTTGACTTTCTACCGATGTATATCGGGTTTTGGGGGTTTTGGTAGTTGGCGTCGTCAGAACTGCTAATTTGATAGTTCGCCGTATTTCCCGTCTTAACAAGGTCTAAAGGACCAACATAGGTGATGTTGTCCTCCTGTGTTTGCCCAACCCCCCAATAATCAATTTGCCCTTCATCTATTTCCAGTGATAAAATTTTATCTGTTATGGGTACCACGGCTACCAGATCGGGGGACTCTTGTCCGGTAGCCGCCCGGGGGCAAAAAAGAAACATAAAACTAAGGGTAATGGTACCCATAAACGATAAAAAAGAGGAAGATGGTTTTTTCATGGAAGTTGCTTTTAAGATTATTAAATGGGGCTATCCGTAAAATCCCGAACATTCTCAAAGGATTTGAAAGAACCCCTAAATTAGGGCCCTTGGAGGATAAAAAGTTGTCAAATATTCCCAAAATACATTCAAGTGTTCCCAATTATCCATTCTCGTGCCAACGAATATGGTAGCTATGACAAAAAGCCCCTAAAACATGCTTTTTATCTCCTTGATCTGGAATCGCTCGCCAAGGGATGCACCCCCTAAACCAGTATCCTCCGAAATCTAAAAAACCTGCTGCACACGTACATATAAAGAACCAAACCTTTTGATTTTGAAACCCTCGCACCTTATCTCTTTGTTTTTGCAGTTGTTTTTCCTGGCAATTGGGAACGCTTTGATTTACGGACAGCATATTAATTCCGATTTCAAAGTGGTCCCTGTTGAACATTCCCTAAAGCTGAAGCACCCAAATGTAAATGCAATTCATCAGGATTCTTTGGGGTTTATGTGGTTTGCCGGGGAATATGGGCTTCAACGGTTCGATGGTATCCAATTCAAAAGCTATTCCCCGAGGACCACAGATCGGCAAAAAAAAATCGTTGGTCCCATCGAACAGATCATACCCGATAAAAATGGGAACTTTTGGCTTCTCTACACTGCAAAGGGAATAGGGCATTTCAATTATGCAAGGGAACAATTTGAGCACTATGATTATCACCCTAAGAAGGTCGGTGGTCTTCTTACCAATCAAACTACCAAGGTTGTTGTTACGGAAAGTGAATCTGTTTACGTTTGTTCCGATAACGGACTGCAGTTGTTCCGAGGTCCAGAAAATGGTTTTGAAACAATTTTAGGGGGTTTTGGAAGTGACCGTTTAGCGGTACTGGACGTTTTTGAAGATAAACGGGGAACTGTATGGATCGCCACAGAAAATGGCTTATATCAACGTTCCAAAAAACTCCAAAAACTTCAACAAGTTCGCTTTTTCGTTGTTAATGGTAAAAAGCGGGAACTCGGAAAAATCAACACCTTGGTCACAGATAGTAAAGGGACCTTATGGGCTGGTGGTGAAAATGGGCTTTTCAAACTCGATACGCTGACCGACACGCTTGTATTTGTACCGTTGATCAATGGAAAAACAGTTCCAAGAACACCCAGCATCAGTACGATCAAGGTACACCCCTTTAAGGAGGAACTCTGGATTACGACCACCGAGGCAGTCCTGAGAGTCGAAAAACCATTAGATGCAAGACGAACACAAACGCACTCTTTTTTTGAAAACCACAATTTTCAATTGAAAAATGTTTCCAAAAACTTTTCTCCCGTCTCCTTCGATCATCATGGAAACCCTTGGTTTTACCCCGGGATTAACGTTCCCGGAATATTTCGATTCGATTATGAAGGTCAACGTATCGATTCGTTGCTACATAATTCCAATTCCTCCCTTAGCATTTCCAACGCATCGGATGTTATCGCAGCCTATACCGATAATGATGACGTTCTTTGGGTTTCAACTGTGGACAAAGGGCTTTTAAAAGTGAACTTGCAACGCAAAAGGTTTCGAACTTTCACCAACAAACCATCCGACCCGCACAGTATAACTTCCAAGGATGTGTACGGGGTATACCGCTTAAAAGATGGTCGCATACTGGCCGGCGGACAATCCGGATTAGATCTTTATGACCCCTTGACCAAAAAATGGGAAAATTTTAATGCGGCACCGGAAAATTCTTCAGGCATGCCATCACAATTTGCGGGAACCATTCGCTGTTTCGATCCCAATGAACAAGTCTTTTGGGTCGGCTTTTGGGAAGGCTTACTCTCCAAATTCGATATTCGGACCAAACGTTTTACCAATTATACCTTTGACCCCCAAAATCCGAAATCCGCACGATGTTGGAGTGTTCGGGAAATCTACCAAGATAAGGATGACCCGGATATTTTATGGATAGGCAGTTCTTCCGAAGGATTGACCAAGTTGGATTTGAGAACGGACGAGTTCCGTTATTTTATGCCGAAACCAAGGGAAGGAAAGGAGGCATTGCAATACAATTGGGTACTTTCCATACACGACGATGAAGATGGGTATCTATGGTTAGGCACTCGAGAGGCAGGACTGGTATTGTTTTCAAAAAAAGAACAGCGGTTTATCGATAATTTTCCGGGAATAGCCGCCCATGAGGTATTACACAACAGTGAAATCAATTCAATTGTAAAGAGTGACTCCGATCAGGATGTATTGTGGTTGGGCACCGGAAGAGATGGATTGTTGGAATACCATAAAAAAAACGGAACCATAACAACCTACAACGACCAGAACGGCTTGCCGTCATCAAACTTGCAATATATTTTAAAGGAAAAACATGGCAACTTGTGGATTTCGACCATAGCCGGCGTTTCCAATTTTAACGTCAAAGAACGGTCGGCGACCAATTATCATTATTCCGATGGTTTGGGCAACTATGACTTTAATGAAAAATCAGGTCATCTTAGCGATGATGGGCACTTATTGTTCGGGGGTCCGAACGGGATTAGCATGTTTCATCCCGACAGTATCGGGCAAAACTACCACCGCCCTCGGTTGGCCCTGACCTCTTTTTTGGTAGACAATCATGAACTTTCGGTTACCTCAGGGGATGGGATGCAAACAACCCTGGGGCTTACAAGAAAGGTTACCCTAAATCACGCGCAAAACAATATTGCAATAAGCTTTGCATCAATGCATTACGCGCAACCTGAAAAGACCCGATTTCGCTATCGTCTCAAAGGCTATGACACCAATTGGAAATTCACCGATTACCCAAATAATACCGCACGATATACAGGTATTCCACCAGGGAACTATACTTTTCTGCTAGAACAAAAAAATGGAGCCCTTTGGGAGGGAAATGGCAACGCCCTTGAAGTAATTGTTAAACCTCCCTTTTATGGAACTTTATGGTTTTGGGGAGGCGTTTTTATACTTGCCGTTAGCGGTGTTTTCCTATACCATGGCAAACCAAAACCTTCCAGAAAGCCTAAGTACGCTGAACTGACCGGGGCGGAGACCATTTTTGGGCAGTTCGGGCAAACCGATAAAGAAGAATCTTTGACCAAAATTACGGATGGCCTGCGACCGGCCGAACTTGCGTTTATAGCGAAATGTAAATCGTTGATTCTAAAAAATAGTTCGGACAAAGGCTTTAACCATGAAACTTTGGGAACGGCCCTTGGCATGTCAAAATCAAAACTCTACCGCAAATTAAAAAGCCTCACGAACTATTCCCCGGGAGAATTTATATTACGGGTACGCATGGAAAAATCAGTAGAGGACCTCCGTTCAGGAAAATCAAATATTAGCCAAACTGCGTATGGGCTCGGTTACTCCTCGCCTTCTAACTTTAGTAGGGATTTTAAAAAAATCTTTGGAAAATCTCCCAGAGCCTTTGCGCAAACCTAAATCGATGGCCCATCCATCATACAGAACCGATCATAAAACGTGCTCGTTACCTTTAAAGGGCTTGTACAAATTGCTAAAAAAACCTTCTTTGTTTCCATTAAATTCCGGGAAGCACTTTATCTTAGGCAAAAAATAAGTTTATGAAGGTGCATCTTAAAAAGTATGTTCTCCCATTAAAGCATACCTTCAGTATTTCCCGAGAATCCCATGACTTCCAGGATTCGTTGATCGTTTCCCTGAGCCATAACGGACAAACGGGCTATGGGGAAGCCACGGCAAATCCATACTACGCCATAACCGTGGAAAGCATGATGAAGGAAATCGGGGCCATACAAGCGGAGTTGGAAGCGTTCGAATGGAACGACCCCAAAGTGCTGCATGCCTTTTTAACCGGTAAAGGCCTGAGCAATTTCGCTATTTGTGCATTGGACCTTGCCGCACATGACCTTTTCGGCAAACTTAAGGAAACGCCCCTACATGTCCTTTGGGGAACGGATTCCTCCCAATATCCTATTAGCAACTACACCATTGGTATAGACACTATTCCGAAAATGGTGGAAAAAATGAAAGAGACCCCTTGGCCCATTTACAAGATAAAATTGGGAACAGCTGACGATGTGGCCATTGTCAAGGAATTACGGTCCCATACCGACGCTATTTTTCGCATCGACGCCAATTGCGCCTGGTCGGCAGCGGAAACGGTCCGTAATGCCGAAGTCTTGAAAACATTGGGTGTCGAATTTTTGGAACAACCTTTAAAAGCGGACGATTGGGAAGGAATGGAGTATGTTGCCCACCATAGTGTATTGCCGGTTATAGCGGATGAAAGTTGTATCGTGGAGGCAGATGTCGCCCAATGCAGCCTTCATTTTAACGGCATCAACATCAAGCTTACCAAATGTGGCGGCCTTACCCCGGCGCTTCGCATGATCGCCCATGGAAAATCGTTAGGACTTCAAGTAATGGTCGGCTGTATGACGGAATCTACTGTGGGCATATCGGCCATAGCCCAATTGCTCCCACAGTTGGATTATGTAGATATGGATGGTGCCATGCTCTTAAAAAAGGACATTGCCAATGGTGTGCAACTACTGCCCGACGGAAAAGTACGTTTTCCCGAAATCGGTGGAAGCGGTGTAACGCTGTTCCAATGACGTATTATATCGACTCCTTTCCGGGCAGGCAACTGCCGATCAACGATGTGGCGTACCGCTATTTTGGGGGTACCGCTTATTTGGGCCTACAAATGGACCGCAGCTTTCAAGATCTTTTCATTAAAAACATTAGAATCCACGGTACCAATTACGGAGCTTCCAGAAAATCCAATATACGGCTCAACGTGTTCGATGAAGCCGAAAATTATCTGGCCGCACTCGTCGGAAGTGAGGCTTGTCTGACCATGTCCTCAGGGTATTTGGTGGGACAGTTGCTCGCACACCAATTGAGTGCCAAGCGTTATTGCCCGTTCTATGCGCCGGGTACCCATTCGGCTTTGCTGTCCGATACGGTATCTAGAGCTACCTCCTACCCCGAACTACGTTTACGACTGGAACACCATTTGAAAACAAGCCCGGAACGCGCTCCCGTACTGTTTTTGGATGCCATCGATTTTTTCGGGGAAAACTATCCGGATTTCTTGGGATTACGGGAACTCCCCTTAAAGGAGCTCATCGTCGTCATAGACGATTCCCATGGCCTGGGAATCGTGGGCGAACACGGAAGCGGGGTATATAAAACCGTTCGGGGGTTTGGCCCCAAGGAGCTAATGGTGTGCGGCTCTTTGGGAAAAGGTTTCGGCATTCAGGCCGGTGCGATTTTTGGGTCGAAAAAACGAATCGCGGCAATTCAAAATTCCGCTTTTTATGGAGGGGCCAGTCCATGCGCACCGGCGGCACTCGCTACGCTGTTGGAAGCCGAAAATATCTATGCACACAAAAGAACGGTTCTTCAAGAGCACATTGCCCTTTTCCGTTCCAAACTCGACTGCCCCGAAAGGTTTGCGAGCATGCCGCAACATCCTGCCTTTAGCTATACGGGAAAAGTACTTACCGATCATTTACGGAGTCGACAGATCATCACCACAAGTTTTAACTATCCCGAAGGTAGCGCTGCTTTAATGAACCGGATCGTACTCAGTGCGGGGCATACCAAAGCGGATATCCATGCCCTGATCGAAGGAATCAATAGTTTGTAGAAACAACGGTCCATTACAGGGGCGTTGTGGCACCCAAAAAAGACCCGCCTTATGTTTTCGACCCTATTCAAAATAAAAGGCCGAACGCGCTAAACGTTCGGCCTTATTTGTAATCTAACTTGAAGGTTGCCTATTTTACAACTACGATAGCGGTGTACATTAGGCCACCTCTTCCGGTGTTTCTATGGTCGCAAGGTAACGCTCGGCATCCAAAGCGGCCATACAGCCCGTTCCGGCAGCGGTAATGGCCTGTCGATACTCCTTGTCCTGAGAATCGCCACAAGCAAATACTCCCGGTCTGTTGGTTTTTGTGGATTTCCCTTTTGTAATGAGATATCCCGTATCATCCATATCTAACTGCCCTTTGAAGATATCGGTATTCGGAGTATGTCCGATAGCGATAAAGAGACCTGTAATGGCGATATCCTCTTTTTCACCGGTTTGGTTGTTCACCATACGTAGCCCTTCCACAACTTGGTCTCCCAAAACCTCGTCAACCTCGGTATTGTAGCGAAGGTCAACGTTTGGTAGACTGGTCACGCGATGCTGCATGGCCTTGGAGGCGCGCATATGATCTTTACGGACCAACATGGTCACCTTATTACAAATATTGGCCAAGTACGATGCTTCTTCGGCCGCAGTATCACCTCCACCGACAATGGCTACATCCTGTCCCTTATAGAAAAAACCGTCGCAAACGGCACATGCCGAAACACCGCCTCCCCGCAAGCGTTGCTCACTGGGAATATTCAGGTAACGTGCCGAGGCCCCTGTGCTTATGATTACCGTTTCGGCCTCTATGGTTTTATCGTTATCGACAGTTGCCACATGAATTCCGCCTACCTCATCGCTCAAGGTAATTGCGGTAATCATTCCGATACGTACTTCGGTACCGAAACGTTCTGCCTGTTGTTGTAGCTGCACCATCATGCTGGGGCCGTCGATGCCCTCCGGATAGCCCGGAAAGTTATCCACTTCGGTTGTGGTGGTAAGCTGACCGCCCGGTTCCATACCGGTATATACCACAGGCTTCAAATCGGCCCTGGCCGCATAAATTGCAGCGGTATATCCTGCTGGACCGGATCCTATGATCAATGTTTTAATTCGTTCGATTTGCGCTGACATATCCTTAAATTATTTTGTAGAACAAAAGTAGTTTTTTTTGAAAAAACCTTACTTCCTACTTATTAAAAGTTATTATCGTTCTTTGCCAATTCTGAGTGGCACTTCAATTTCATTTGTCTCCTTTTTCCACTAAAACTTTCAAAAAAGATTCCCGAAACTAAATTTTAAGGCAGTGACTTTATCGTAAAAATCAGAAAATTCTTATTAACCCTTAGGAATGTGTTAATTTTTAGAAGAATCTTACCTTTTTTTGATAAAATATGCTAATATCGCTCTTACCTTTGAGTAGTGGGCCCCAAATTAGACCTGCAAAGTATTGTTACGAAAAACGTAAACCGTGAACACAATTTTAAAGACCGTCATCATCGATGATTCAGGGATGCAGCTCAAAGTCATCTCTAAATTAGTAGAAAAAAATCCCCATTTGTCATTGGAATCTGCCTATGCGAACGGGGTTGCCGCACGTGAAGGAATCCAGAACAACAATATCGACCTTATTCTGTTGGATATTGAAATGCCGGTAATCAATGGTTTCGATTTCTTGGATGCCTTGGAACGCCGTCCACAGATCATCATCATATCGGGAAAGCCCGATTACGCTTTGCGGGCCTTTGAGTACGATGTTACCGACTACCTCCAAAAACCCATTACACCGGAGCGTTTTGATACCGCTATCCATAGGGCGGTTACAAACTATCACTACCAACGCGGCGAAAACCAATCGCAAGATTATATTTTTGTAAACAGCAATCTACAAAAGAAGAAGGTAATCGTCGATCAAATCAAATGGATCGAAGCCCTAGGTGATTATGTAAAAATCGTTACCGCGGAACAAAAAATATTAGTGCTTTCCACGATGAAGGCCTTTCTAAAGAAACTGCCGTCCCAATTTTTAAGGATCCATAAATCGTATTCGGTCAATGTAGAAAAAATTGAAAAATTCTCCAGTACTTACGTGGAAATTGGGGAGCAACGTATTCCGATGAGCCGCTTGCGAAAAGCGGAACTTGAAAAAGCGCTTACCGATTCCATTTGAAACGGACCGTTTCATTTATCTCAGTAACCATCTTGCGCCTACTCCTTTAAAAAATATCGCTTTACAAGAGTCCTTCAAAAGTGGGTTGGGCATGATTGTCCCAAAACCGGGCTTTTATTGAGCGCTACGTAACATCTCCGCTGTAACCACCGTGCGAAAACCCAAATGCTCCTGTGCCGAATCGAGACTGGTACCCATTCGGGCAGAAATACGATAATTGGCACAATACGAATCGCTACAGAGAAAAGACCCCCCTTTTATGACCCGTTCGCGAGCATAGGGATCTCTTTCATTAAAAGGTTGGGAAGCGCCATTGGGGTTTAGGGGCGCCGCTTTATCCGTTTTTGCCAAATCGGCATAGTAGGAACTGTTGTACCAATCACTGGTCCACTCCCAAACATTTCCGGCCATATCGTACAAGCCAAAATCATTCGGGCGATACGACTTTACCGCTGCCCTACCCTCAAAACCATCTTCTTTGGTATTGGCTACCGGAAATTCCCCCTCCCAGGTATTCGCCATCTTCCCTAGCATCGCAATATCATCTCCCCAGGTAAACGGCATTCCTTTTTTATCGCCACGAGCGGCACGCTCCCATTCCGCTTCGGTAGGTAGCCGCCTTCCGGCCCAATTACAATACGCCAACGCATCTTCATAGGCGATATGCACCACCGGTTCCAAATCTTTGCCCACAATGGAACTTCCCGGACCGTTAGGGTGTTTCCAGTTGGCGCCTATGGTCCAACGCCACCATTGCGAAAAGTCATATAAGTTGGGAGGTACGGTCTTTGTTTTTTTGAAGGTCAAAGAGCCGGGCTGCATAATACTGTCATGCGGTTTTGGTGTTCCTTCTGGAAGTTGGGACTTCATTTCTTCCCAATCGATTTCACGTTCGGCGATAGTTATGTAATCCGTAGCCGCTACAAATTTTTTAAAATCGGCATTGGTCACCTCGGAAACATCCATAAAAAACCCATCTACCTTTACTTTCGCTGCAGGCTTCTCATGTTGCATCGCCATGCGATCGCCGGGTACCGCTCCCTGTAAAAACGTACCTCCCGGAATCCATACCATCCCCTCCGGAGCTTTTAGGTCCTTTGGCCTATCTACCAATAAAGGGCTATTTATCGTCTCCGGCGATAATCCCTGCTCCGTTTTTTTTGAGGTGTCCTCCGTAGCAATCGATTCTGTACTTTTTTTACTTTTTTCTTGGCAGCCCGTTATACTGCTGCCTATTGCAATCAGTAAAAACAATTTGGTAAAAACCTTCATATTTTAGAATCTCTGGTATTTTCGCTAAAGTTAAACGCTATTTTTTAGTTCCCATGAAAAGGAATGTCCCAAAACTATGTTTATTTACAAAATCAAATATCCTCTTCATCGTTTCTGATTTGTTCGTATACCATTTCTGGTGTTCCTTTGTGCAGAACATCCACATAAAAAACCGGCCCACCTTTTAAAAAGTGGGCCGGTTATCATAAAACGTATTTTAAACTTTTCTGTTAGCATCGGGGCGACCCTACACGTAAACAACCTCGGGGCAAGCCCACGAGGTATTAGAACGAAAATTAACATTGATTTCGACGCAAGCGTCGAAGCATTTTAAATCTCGATTATCGAGTCAAAATTAAAATGCGTCTAGATGTATTGGTTCACAATGTTTTCGAACAATTCTTGCTTACCGCTCTCCAAAGATGGTTCCCCTTGCTCAGCGGCAATGGCATAAAGATCGTTCAATTCCAGAGCACCATTTTCAAAGTCTTTCCCTTTACCGGAATCGAACGAGGCGTATCGCTTTTTACGCAAGGTCTCGTACGAGGAGGAGGAAATGATCTTATCGGCTGCCAGCAAGGCCCGTGCAAAGGTATCGGCACCTCCGATGTGCGCATGGAAAACGTCGTCCATATCGGTAGAGTTCCTTCTGATTTTTGCGTCAAAATTGACTCCTCCGCCCTGTAGTCCGCCAGCTTCCAAAAATACCAGCATCGCCTCGGTCAGCTCCAAAACGTTGTTCGGAAATTGATCGGTATCCCAACCGTTTTGGTAATCGCCCCTATTGGCATCCATACTGCCCAACATTCCCGCTTTAGCGGCAACGGCAATCTCATGTTGGAACGTATGCTGTGCAAGGGTAGCATGGTTTACCTCGATATTCATTTTAAAATCTTTTTCCAGGCCGTACTCCTTCAAAAACCCGATTGCGGTGGCACAATCAAAATCGTACTGATGCTTCATGGGCTCCATCGGTTTGGGTTCGATAAAGAACGTTCCGGTAAAACCTTGCCCCCTGGCATAGTCCCTGGCCATAGTAAGAAAACGGCCCATATGATCCAGTTCCCTTCCCAAATCGGTATTCAATAAGGACATGTATCCTTCTCTTCCGCCCCAGAACACGTAATTCTCGCCACCCAAGGCTATAGTCGCATCCAAGGCCAACTTTATTTGCCCTCCGGCACGTGCAAGCACCTTAAAATCAGGATTGGTGGCGGCACCGTTCATATATCTGGGATTGGAAAAGCAATTGGCGGTTCCCCACAAGAGCTTAATTCCAGATGCTTCTTTTTTATCCTTTATGTAATCGGTGATCGTTGCCAAGCGCTTTTCGGATTCGGCAAAGCTATCCGCTTCCTGTACCAAGTCGAAATCGTGAAAACAGAAGTAATCGAAACCCATTTTTCCGATAAATTCAAAAGCGGCATCCGCCTTGTCCTTTGCTGCCTGTACGGGGTCGGATGCTTGGTCCCAAGCAAAATTTTGCGTGCCCGGTCCGAACGGGTCGGCACCTTGTCCGCAGAAGGTATGCCAATAGGCAATGGCAAACTTAAAATGTTCGCTCATGGTCTTCCCCGCTACTACCTTGTTGGCATCGTAATATTTGAACGCCAACGGATTGTCCGATTCTTTTCCTTCGTATTTTATTTCACCGATACCCTTAAAGTATTCTTTGTCTCCTGTGATGACCATAATGTATTCCTATTTATTATTTATTGATGATAGTTGTTAACTCGTTTTTCCATAGCGCATAGGCCTCCCGATACGGTTGTTGTGTTTCGGAAGGGGCGAAAGTGGTAATATAATCGTTATTCATAACATACTCCCCAAATTTATCGAAATCCCCTTGGTGGAGTCCGGCCGCTCTTGCCGCCCCTATGGCGCCGGTGGTGTTGTAAAGCTCGATTTCGTATCCGATCAATGTGGCAACGGTTATGGCAAAAATTTCAGAACGAAACAGATTATCGTTCCCTACGCGCATAACGTTTACGGTAATGCCGTCGGATTTCATGATTTCCATGCCATAAACAAAGGAAAAGGCGATACCTTCCAATGCCGCTCGGCACAAATGGGCCTTGTTATGGTTGTTCAGGTTCATGTGCAGTACATGGGAGCCGACCTCGCTATTGTTCAACATGCGTTCGGCACCATTTCCGAAGGGAATCATGCAGACCCCATCGGAACCGATCGGGACCGTATCGGCCAAATCGTTCATTTCTTTATAGGACTCTACCGACAGATTGTTCAACAACCATCGGTATTGTATGCCCGCTCCGTTGATACAAAGTAATTTTCCGATCCGGGGAGCACCATTTTGGGTATAATTGACATGCGCAAAGTTGTTCACCCTTGCGCTTTCTTTGGAGGACAGGCTATCCGTTACCGCGTAAACAACTCCCGAGGTACCGCCAGTGGCGGCAACTTCACCCGGTTGGAATACGTTTAATGAAAGTGCATTGTTCGGTTGATCTCCGGCCCTATAAAAAATTGCGGTTCCTTCAGAAAGACCGGATTCGGAAGCACCTGTTGCGTTTACCGTAGATTGCTTGCCGAAGGTTGGTACGATATCGGGCACCAGTGCGGCATCAATGCCGTAATGATCCAACAAAAGTTGTGCTACCGATCCCTTTTCAAAATCCCATAACATACCCTCAGAAAGCCCCGAAATGGTAGTATTGATGGTTCCTGACAATTTATACGCAATATAATCCCCGGGCAACATAAACTTATGGATCTTGGCATACAGCTCCGGTTCATTATCCTTTACCCATTTGAGTTTGGAGGCCGTAAAATTTGCGGGTGAATTCAGAAGACGTGTACTGCACTGCTCCGGACCTATGGCCTCGAACGCTTCATCCCCGATGCTTACCGCCCTACTATCGCACCAGATGATAGACGGCCGTAATACCGCTCCTTGCGCATCGACTACCACCAGACCGTGCATTTGATAGGAAATTCCGATGCCCGTAATTTCGTTCGCCTTTACCTGGTGTTCTTTTTGAAGTCTGGCTATGGCACGGCATACGTGTTTCCACCAGCGTTCCGGGTCTTGTTCCGCCCAGCCGTTTTTAAGGGCGATCATCCCCATTTCCGTTTCAGGTTCCTGCACCACGTCGATACTTTTACCCGTTGCCACGGCTACCAATGCCACTTTTATAGAGGAACTTCCAATATCCAATCCAAGATAATACATTCGCTTTCTTTCAAATTTATTCCCGTAAATCAAAAAGTGTGACTACATCCCACAACCCAATCGATTAAGCAGCCTTAAATATATAAAAAGGGACGCTTACTTTTATAGCAGATTTATGAAGCTGACAATATTAACGCATTGTTCATTAAAATTGAGTTGGGCCAAGCGCCATTTTCACAAACGATTTGAACGATCGGTCCATATTTTTTTAATCAAAAAAAATGCGCGCTATCCGAGATTCTTGCTTCATGGGAAAAATGGAAGAATCATTGAAAACATAGAAAAATCAATGGGTCGCGAAAGTCACTATTGTTTACGCAAGTGTATAATCATCTTTCCTATTTTCACGATCATTCGGCCAGTATTGCGTTAAAATGGTAAAATAGGGCCATTTTTGTTAGCGATAAAATAATTTTAAACTATCTTTTGCCCCGAAAAAGTCAGGTCTCCCTTCGGACTTTTAGCATATTGAAACAACACAACAACTGATAAACAAACAAACCTTCAAACATGGAAAATTCAGTATCACAACCTTCCGTAAACGCGAACAGGCTATTTTATGGTAGCTGTTTTGCACTTATTACCACCGCATTTTCATTTAGTATCGCCGCGGGGATTCTAGATCAATTGAAAACAGACTTGGCCCTGTCGGGCGAACAGGCGGGATTGATCGCTTCCATGTGGTTTTTTGGTTTTCCAGTTTCCATGATCATCGGCGGATTGATCTACCATAAAGTAGGCGGAAAAATCATCATGCAGTTTGCTTTTTTTGCCCATGCCATCGGTATTTTAATGGTAATTTTTTCTGGAAGCTATATGGGGCTGCTCATTGCCAATTTGCTCATCGGTTTGGGTAACGGATGTACCGAAGCGGCCTGTAATCCAATGATCGCGGATGCTTACCAGGGTACTAAAATGAGTAAGATGCTCAACCGTTTTCATATGTGGTTCCCAGGGGGTATCGTTATCGGGAGTTTAATTTCCAATTTCCTGACCAACATGGAAATCGGATGGCAAACGCAACTTGGTATCATTATCATTCCTACCCTTATTTACGCCTTTTTGTTTTTTGGCCAAAAATGGCCAAAGGCGAAGGTTCAGGAGGCCGCAACGATAACCGGAAATTTAAAGGCCATGGTCACGCCCTTGTTCCTTTTTATTGCCATGTGTATGACCTTGACCGCAATTTCTGAATTCGGTCCCAACCAGTGGGTAGGCCTTATTCTATCGAAAAGTGGCGCGCAACCCATGCTGATTTTGGCTTTGACCGCCGGTCTAATGGCTATTGCACGTTACTTCGGAGGCGATATGGTGAAAAAATTCGATCAAGTAGGGGTCCTTTTGGGGTCCGCCGTTTTGGCCACTTTGGGTATTTATCTTTTTAGTACACAAACCGGTGCCATGTCCTACGTTGCAGCGATATTTTTTGCACTGGGCATCGCTTATTTTTGGCCCAATATGATCGGTTTTGTTGCAGATAAAATACCAAAGAGCGGCGCCTTGGGCATGTCCATCATCGGGGCCATCGGTATGTTTATGAACGGACTCATACAACCCATCATCGGGGGGTGGATCGATAGCGACCGGGAAGCCGCAGCGGCTACGGGACTCACGGGCGACGAACTTATCTTGGTTTCGGGCCAGAATACCTTGGAAAAATTGACCTTGTTTCCCGGAATACTCATTATTCTGTTCACCATACTATGGTTTTGGATGAAAAACAGAAAGAAAACCGCAGTGGCCACCGCCTAGAACGCATTACCGGGAATCGTTTCCAAAATAAGAAAACGATAACGACCGACTTTACATAACGGTGTTCAGGCCCTTAAGGACATTGCAAAATATACCATAGCCTCGATCAAGTTGATCGAGGCTTTTTTTATGCGATTAGGAACGCTAACGCTATGATGCAAGGCACTCGAAATTCCACTCAAAACGCCAATTGCAGTTCACAAACGGCTTATACTATTTTAACTTCGGCATCTGCCATATCACGAGCACCATTGGATAAAAGCAGTGTCTTGTTCCTAAGAAACGACAGTCCGATTGTTTTATAAATTTTCATCCAAGCGTTTACGTCAAAGTTTTGATGGATGCCGTTAATACTATTGCAAAAACAAAGGGAATTTTGACATAGCAAAGGGAGAGGAAACCCTCCTTCTTTAATGTAGCGAAAACAACAGTCGAATACCTTAAAAACGATACGGAAATGACAGAATTGGATACTTTACAGTTAACGAAAAAAGCAACCACCGATCACGAAATTTTTCCATTGTTGCAGATGCGATGGAGCCCAAGAACGTTTAGCGATACACCAATACCCGAGGAAGAACTGTTGCGGCTCTTCGAAGCTGCCCGTTGGTCCGCCAGCTCCTTTAACCGACAACCATGGCGGTTTATCTATGCGATAAAGGGTACGGAGGCCTACCGATCCATTTTGGATTGTTTGAGTGAATTCAATAGGCAATGGGCCAGTTCGGCCCCTGTATTATTGCTCACGGCATACAAGGAACATACGGAAGAAGGTGATAAAAACTTTCACGCGTTGCACGATTTAGGGCTAAGCCTGGGGAACATGGGGGTACAGGCGGAACATATGGGAATCGCCATGCACCACATGGCCGGTTTGAATTGGGAAAAGGCCCAAGAGGTATTTTCGGTTCCGGAAGGTTTCCATATTACCACTGCCATTGCCGTCGGATACTATGGTGGCGACGTGGATTCGCTCTCCGAGGACTTAAGGGAACAGGAACGGCTAGAGCGGCAACGCAAACCTATTGCTTCCTTTGCGTTCAAAGAGGAATGGAAAGGATAAGTGTTACGGAATTAAAAATTAATAAGACAAGATACTATGCAAGTAATTTTTGAATATCATGATGTAAGTGCAAGTGAACGATTGGAAGCTTTGGCAACCGAAAAATTGGAACATTTGAAATTGAAATTCGATTTTGTGCATCGGGCCGATGTTTTTTTTAAGACGGAAAATAGAAGCGATAGCGAGGAGCAAATATGTGACATTCGCTTAAGCCTTCCAGGGCCACGGATTTTTGCCTCTACGAACGCCAACAGCTTTTCTGCTGCAATTACCGAAACTATAAACGATTTGGAAGACCAATTGCGAAAGAAAAAAGAAAAAATGAAGTCGTATTGAACAGAAAAAGAGGTTACCTTTAGCCGAAACAAGATGATTCAAGCACTGCTCAACTATTTATAAAAAAAGCGGTCAGCAAAATCAATAACAAGGCGACGACTATCCAGAAGTTGTAAAGGCGTTTTCTTCTTTTTTTCGATTTTCGTAACGATAGTTTCATAGGTTTTAAGATTGCAGTGAAATAACGTTTGGCAAAGAAAGAAATCCTACAGCGGAAAGTTTACCTCTTATGAAAGAAAATGGTGCCGAAATACCTCAGCTTCCTTGACGCGCATTAGGTTACCAAGCGGCCTAACGAAATTTCGTTACCGACATGACAGCAGGAAAAAAAACATATTTCACCAGAAAACGCATTGCAAAGTTTATTGCAATGCTTTTCCTTTTATTGGGGGCGCTGTTACTTTTCATCAGGAGTGAATGGGGACAACAGTTACTGGTACAAAAACTGGTGGACTATGTGGAAGCGCAAACCGGAGCTTCAGTGGATATTGAGCGACTGTACATCACTTTCTCGGGGGACATCGCCTTAGAGGGATTTTTATTACGGGATTTACAGGGCGATACCCTCCTCCACTCCCAACGCTTGGAGGCCGATCTCGGGCTTTATGGAATCGTATTTCAAAAAAAAGTGGCCTTGGAATCATTGGAATGGGAAGGCGTCCGTGCCAACATAAAGAGGTCGGAAAACCAAACGGACTACAATTTCGATTTTCTTATACAGGCGTTCGCAGATTCGACAGCTACGACAACGGAAACGACTGAAGATCCCTATACCTTTGTATTGGGCACGATTTCGTTAGAGGACATCCGTTTGGTTTTCCAAGATGAACCTATGGGTGTTTTTAGTACGAATACCATTGGAACCCTGAAAACCGATTTTGATCGAATCGATGTAGCACAAGCCTTATTCCATGTGGACAAGATCGTACTAAAAAACTCTAATTTTTCGTTAAAACAGACCAAGCCTTTTCCTGAAACAACGGAAGATTCCGTGAACACACCGCTACCCCGGTTGCGTTTTTCAGAAATACAACTTCAAGATGTTGCGGCGACCTACCGATCGCAAACGGACAGTATTGTCGCGGAGGTAAAAGTCGGTGATTTCCTGACCAAAATTCCCAAAATAGACCTTAACACCAATACATTCGAAATTGCCGAATTACGGTTGGAAAAGTCGGAATTACTCCTACTAAACTATAAAAACGATAGCCTATCGGGAACAACGGAAAATACCGAAGAAGTTATGGCCAGGTTCTTTGAGTGGCCCGAATACCATGTTCGTTTGCAAAATATAAAACTGAAGAACAATCGGTTTCGCAACACGGTCAATACCATTGATCCCGCTTTGAACAACAATGGTTTGGCCTTTTCCAATATTAACTTTTATGCGCCCTTATTGCATTACCGCCCGGGGAACTTAAAATGGAAAATATCCAACGCCCAACTGCGCACACCGGACGGTTTTGTGCTCAAGCAATTGATGTTGGACGGTACGGTAACCGATACCGAACTGGAAGTATCCAAAATACGCTTGCAAACCAATAGGAGTAGCCTTAAAGGAGCCCTTTCCGCCACCTATACTTCCGTAAATTCCGTATTGACCATGCCAGAACGGACCGCGCTCTCGCTTACCGTTCCCTCTTGGGAATTCGATTTGCGCGATATGTATCCCTTTCAACCGGATTTGGCCAAAGATGAACGGATTACCGCCTTAACGGCCCATCCGTTCAAGGGGCGTATTTCGGCAAAGGGCACCCTGTCCGAAATAAAAGATATAAACAGCACGACCACCTGGGGAAGCGTTACAAGTTTGGCGTTGGAAGGCAGCGTTCGCAATAGCACCGTTTTGGATTCCCTTAGCTATGATTTGGATAGAATAGAGGTAGTTTCGGGAAGAACGGATTTCGAAAAACTTCCGTTGGCCATGGACTCCACCCTCGTAATACCCCAAAATATACAGCTATCCGGCAGCGCAAAAGGTACCGTAACGACCATCAAAACCGATATGGAAATGGTTTCCTCGCTCGGGCGGGCCTCCTTTAAAGGAGAAGGGAAGTATACTAGCGTCCCTTCTATTAGCGGGAATATGGCAATCGACAGCCTGCAATTGGGAACCCTTTTAAGCAACGGCCAATTGGGCAGCATGTCATTGTCCGGTAATTTCAACCTCCGGGGAAAGGAACTGCACCAAATGTCCGGAACCTTGAATACCGTAATCGACCGATTCGATTTTAATGGCTACCCCTATAAAAATTTTAGTATTACCGGAGCCATGAACGAGGGTTCGGGAACGCTGTCAACGGCTTATCGCGATAAAAACCTCAACTTCACGTCTACCAACGCGATAACGCTTTCACCAAACGCCTATACCGTAGTATCCAACGTTATCATTATCGGTGCCGACCTCAACAACTTGGGCGTTACCGAAAACAGTATTAAAATAGGGGGCTCACTAAACATTGGCCTGGACGCTTCCCCGGGATCATTCCGTTTTACATCGGAACTAACGGAGGGCGTTGCCGTCAGGGACGATGAACAGTATCAGATGGGAAGTATCGATGCCACGGGATTTGTCGGGGAAAAAGTAACGGAAGCCTCGGTACGCAGTACTTTTTTAAATCTTGATTTTAAGGCAAATGGCGGACCGGACGATATGAACACGGCATTGACACAACAGCTACGCTCCTACTTTGAAAGACCATCGGATAGCGTTAGCAGGGATACCACAACCGTAGTTAACCTAGCTGCAAAGATTGCCCCTCGTCCGATACTAACCGAAGTCTTTTTTAAAGGGATCGAACAACTCGATACCATAACATTGGACGCTAGATTGAATACCAAGAGCGGGACGATCAATGCACAGCTACATGCACCGACCTTAGTGTACAACGGTACGGTGTTGGACAGCCTGCACTTTAGCCTTAAAGGGGACGGCGAAAACCTACGATTGGATTCGGGTCTGGCAAATGCGGATTATACTCCTATAAACATCAGAAAAACACACCTGAAGGCGGAACTTATCGATGAAAAATGGGCCATAGACTTTATGGCATATGACGAGGATGAAGCGCCGTTGATGCATGTAGGTACCGAAATGCAATGGGCGCAGGACACCGTATCGATCCACATTGTACCCAAAACACTGCTGTTACAGGGTTCGCCATGGGACATTCCGATGTCTAACCGTGCTATTTTCACTTCAGAAAATATGCTTTTTGAGAAGTTTTCCTTTTCCAAGGGCGAGCAGCAGCTTCAGCTGAGCAATACCCTGGACGACATCAACGGTCCGCATATAGCCGTACTTGCCGAAAATTTTGACCTGCAAACGTTTTTAAGCTTCTTAAATCCGGAATCAAATCTGCTTTCGGGTGAAGCCTCCGGTAGGCTGGTTTTGAAGCGACCCGCAGCCGATTCGGAGCTGGTCGCCGATATGCAGGTGCGTGATTTGGCGATAACGGAAAAACGACTTGGCAATCTGGACGTTCAGGTAAACCGCAAGAACCAAGAAACCTATGAGGGAACGGCAACCATTGGGGAAGGAAATTTAAATGTAGCCCTGTTCGGCACCTATGTTTCCAATGGAACGGAACCATTTTATGACCTTACAATGGAACTGAAACAGTTGAAAACAGCTCTGCTTACGGATTTTTTTGACACACAATTGGACAGTCCCAAGGGGTTTCTTTCCGGAAAATTCAGTTTTCTTGGCACCTTCAACAAACCCGATTTTGGTGGACAATTGGACTTTAATGGGGTATCCCTTAAAAGTATTCCCTTAAAAACGACGTTCAGTATACCAAAAGAGTCCATTGTTTTAAAGGAAAACCAATTGGTCTTGGACGATTTTTTAATAGCTGACGACACTAGGGGCGCGCTAACTATTGGAGGAACGATCGGAATGGAAAATTTGGGAAATCCCGATTTTGATCTCAACGTCACCGCCGATCGTTTTCGTTTTATAAACTCCGAAAAACAGGAGGGTGCGCCGTACTACGGTATCGGAAGCATTGATGCCAATGTTACCTTATCGGGCAACGCAACGGCGCCTAATGTGCAAGGCAGGTTACGGGTAAGGGAAATCACCGAGCTTACCTACATCATTCCCGAGGAGCAAATGACGGTCGAGGAGCGCGATGGTATCGTACTGTTCGTAAACAAGGAAAATCCGGAAGCGATACTCACTCGAAAAGAGGCCGCTGATCCGGAACTTTTTTTCGGTGCAGATGTGAACTTGGTATTGGAAATCGCCAATGACGCCGTCTTCACTTTGGTACTCGACGAAAAAACCGGGGACATGCTGCAAGTGGCCGGCGACGCCGATCTGAATTTGACCGTATCGCCCAATGGCATGATGGGACTTGCCGGAAAATATGAGTTGAAAGATGGCTTTTACCGAACCAGCCTTTACAATCTGGTTAGCCGTAAATTCGATCTGCAGGAAGGAAGTAACATTAGATGGTCAGGCGACCCTTTGTCCGCAACTTTGGATGTGACCGCCATTTATCGGCTGGAAACGTCCGCTGCACCTTTAATGGCCTCCGAAACCTCCGGTGTTGCGTCGAATTTAGCTTCAAAATACCAACAAGTAATGCCCTTTCTGGTTTCTTTGAACGTAGACGGGGAGCTTATGACACCAAAAATTTCTTTCGCCCTCGGCGTACCCGACAACGCCAAGGATGATCTGGGCGGAGCGGTATATGGTAAGGTCCAGCAGTTGAACGAACAGGAAACGGCCTTGAACAAACAGGTTTTTTCCTTATTGGCGCTGAACCGCTTTTTTCCGAATACGGTAAGCGATGGCAGTAACGGGGGAGCCGCTGGTTTGGCACGGAACAACGTGAACAAGGTACTCTCGGGAGAGTTGAATGCCTTTTCCGAAGCGATTTTTGATAACAGTAGCTTTGAGCTTGACTTCGACTTGGACAGTTTTACGGACTACTCCGGCGAAACCGCACAAGATCGGACCCAATTGAATATCAATGCCAGTAAGAAACTCTTCAACGATCGCTTGATCGTAACTGCCGGCAGTGCCGTGGATGTGGAGGGAAGTGCACAAGCGGGCCAAGAAGAGACCCCCATCATCGGTAATGTCAGCTTGGAATACATTTTAACGCCCAATGGACGCTATCGCCTAAAAGGTTTTCGAAAAAACGAATATGTGAACGTTATCGATGGGCAGCTTATCGTTACCGGTCTGGCCCTAATTTTCAATAGAGAGTTCAATGAATTTAGTGAACTGTTCAAACCTTCGGCAACGATTCCCGATGAGAACAAAGAGGAAAACGGCACCAAAAAAATCAACTAATAGTAATTACAAATGGAAACAAGATTCCGGATCATCGTTTTTGCAATCGGCCTTATCGGTCTGGCCCTCGGTGTTGAGAGCTGTAGCGTATCCCGCTTTGTTCCGGAAGGAAAGGCTTTGTACAATGGTGCATCCGTTTCGGTAAACGGTCCGGACAGCATCGGTAAAACGGGAAAAATCCAGCAAAAACTACAGGCCTTGTTATACCCGGAACCCAATACCTCATTTTTGGGAGGTCGGCTACCCTTATATTTTCATTACAAGGCACAAAAAGAAAAACCGGGCGTAATTATGAAATGGTTGGACAAAAAATTTGGTGAGCCACCGGTATACCTCGGCGATGTGAACCAAAACCGACAAAAAGAACTGTTGCTGAACAAATTGGACAACAGCGGTTTCTTTTATAGCAATGTACTAAAAGAGCTCGATAGCAGCGATAACGGCATTTCCATTGCCTATGAAGCCACGGTAAGGGCGCCCTATCGTATGGCGACCTATGGGCTGGAAAACGATAGTTTACCGGTGCACGATGCCATACAGCGGTCACTTTCGGAAACCGTTTTGGAAAAAGGGACCGTTTTTGACATTGGCACGCTCAAGGCCGAACGGGAACGAATAGACGGTTATCTAAAACGGCAGGGCTATTATTACTTTAATCCCGATTTTTTGATTTTTGAAGCCGATACCAACCGCTACAAGAACAAACAGTTCGATCTGTTCCTTCGTTTTAAAAGAGAAAGTCCGCCCAAGGCTTTTGTCCCACAGGTGATCAATAAGATTACGGTATACCCGGAATATCAGGTAACAAAGGACACTGCAACGCTTAAACATACCACCTATGGAGGAATGGAATTCGTTCAGGACGACGATTTTTTTCGACCAAAGCGGCTTGCGCCCTACATCCTTTTCGAAAAAGGACAACGTTACGATGCCGAACGTTCCAAACGTACCAGCAATCGCTTGGCGGACATCGGAAGCTATAAGTATGCCAACATACAGTTCGAAACGGCAAAAACCACGGGACCGCAAGACTCCCTTGGACTTTTGGATGTTTCTATTTTTCTTTCACCGCTCACACGACGATCGTTGCGGGTAGCGCTGCAGGCCACTACCAAATCCAACGGATTTACAGGTCCGGGAATCACGGCCACTTTTAGCAATCGCAACCTGTTCCATGGCGGTGAAACGTTCAATATTACCGGGAGCTTCGCCTATGAATCCCAATTGACCGGAAGCACGGGCAACGGATTGACCAGTATTGTAGGAGGGCTACAGACCGAACTGGTAATCCCCCGATTGGTCCCCTTCTCCCCCAGCCGTTTTAAGTATGCCGTTCCCAAGACCAGGGTAACCCTTGGGGGCGACTTTTTAAACCGTACCCAGTTGTACACGCTTACCTCTTTGACCACCAATTATGGGTACACCTGGAACGCCAACCGCTTTGTATATCACGAATTGAACCCGATCAGCATCAACTATGTCAATTTGGCCAATACTACCGAGGAATTTGATGCCATTTTAGAAGAAAACGCCTTTTTACGGGCCAGCTTTGAACAACAGTTCATTGCAGGGCTCAATTATAGTTTTACCTATAACGAACTCGCCGACGACCAAAAGAAAAAAGCTTTTTTCCTCGGCGCTAACTTGGATATCGCGGGCAACCTGCTACAAGCGTTGAGCGGTGGCCGGGAACGGGTACTTGGCCTGGAATATGCGCAATATGTGAAATTGGATGCAGACCTACGCTATTACTGGAAGCTTGGCGGAAACCAGACCCTGATCGGCCGGTTGTATTCGGGTTGGGGAATTCCGGTAGGGAATTCGAACACCTTGCCCTTTACAAAACAATTTTTTTCGGGAGGGCCCTACAGTGTAAGGGCATTTCCCATACGTGCCCTGGGGCCCGGTACGTTTCGTTCTACCGACGAAGGTAATGGGTCCTTTTTCGATCAATCGGGCAATTTGCAATTGGAAGCGAATGTGGAATACCGATTTCCCATATGGTCCTACCTAAAGGGCGCCCTATTTGCCGATGCCGGAAATGTTTGGTTGACCTATACCCCTGAAATAGACGCGGACGAAACCCAAGAAAGTAGGGACTTTAACCAACGGCTGTCCGAAAACGGAAGGTTTGGTTCGGATTGGGCGGGGGAACTTGGTGTCGGGGTCGGCCTAGGGTTTCGGGTAGATATCCAAAGTTTTGTGATCCGCCTGGACCTGGCCTCTCCCTGGCGTGTGCCGTACTTACCAAAAAAGGAACGCTCCAGGGTTCCTTTTTTCGATGGCGGGGACGATAACCTTATACTCAATTTTGCTATCGGTTATCCCTTTTAATAAAAAACGGCCCGAGGATAGTTCCCAAAGCGGATTCCTAAATTAAAAACTATGGAAGAAAACAAAATCCCCCAGAAATTTAAAATCGTACACCTGCCTTCGTTATTGGTGGCTACCTATAAGGCCTGGATGTCGGACAACCCTTTTCGATTAAGTGCTATCGTTGCCTATTACGCGGTGCTGTCCTTACCGGCACTATTGGTCATTTTATTGAACAGCGTGGGAGCGATATGGGGAACGGAAGTGGTACAGGGCAAACTTACCGACGAGTTCTCCATGGCATTGGGCCAGGATGCATCCATAGCCATAGAGGGAATGATACGGGAGACCCAAAACCAAAAGAAGAGTACTATTGCCACATTGCTCGGTATCGCCGTGGTATTGTATGGCGCAACGGGTGTTTTTTATCAATTTAAAATCTCCCTGAACAATATTTGGCAAATTCGTGAAAGCCCTAATGCCCCATGGAAAAAAATTGTACTAGATCGGGTACAGAGCTTTGTGTTCATATTGGTCATCGCTTTTTTATTGTTGGTCAGTTTTATGCTTACCGCCGTGCTTACCCTGCTTACGGAATTCATATCGTCACACCTGCCCGAAAGCGTGCTATATATCGCCTACTTCTTGGATATCGTAATCTCCATTGGTGTGATTACCCTGCTTTTCGCATTAATGTTCAAATACCTGCCGGATGCCCGGGTACAATGGAAATCGGTTTGGGCCGGGGCGTTCCTGACAGCAGTACTTTTTGTACTGGGCAAATTTCTGTTGAGTCTTTACTTCGGGCAGGCCGAACCGGGCTCTACCTATGGCGCTGCGGGTACGGTAGTACTTGTACTTCTATGGGTGTCCTATTCCAGTCTGTTGTTATTTTTTGGAGCACGGTTTACCTTCGTTTTTGCCCAAAGGTTCGGTCACGAAATCGTACCGAGCGCTATTGCCGAAAAGGATACCGGTGCAAATTCTAAATAAGCGTTTTTAACGACAGCTCGGTAAGGGCCGATACACTGTTCAGTATGCGTTCGGGACCGTAATATTTGAAGGAAATGGCAAAAGCGATAACGGATAAGATCATGCCGAGCATGAAAATGGTATAGGTCCATCGCAATATCCGATACTTCCGCTCCAAAACAATTCCTAAATAATACAAATCTTTGGTCAGGGATTTATAGATATAGTCCTTGTCCTTTAGCATGGTATCGATAGCGGCTTCATATGCGCTCAACTCCATTTTATGAAAGTTTCCGAAAAAAAGAAGGTTCACCTTTTTCTCCGCAACATCTTGTGGCGTGAACGTTCCGCTGGTGACATTGGGCCGCGTTGCCGAAATGGACATGATCATGGAAATGATGCTGAAAATAATAAAGATGATCGTGGGAACGATCAGATAATCATTGGAGGGGTTGTCCAGTTTTGGAATAAGATTGGAAAGTGCCAAAGAAATGATTATGGCATTTACCGAGAGTAGGATGTTGGACTTGGTATCGGCAATATCGCTCAATTTGATATGGTTTCTAAGCGTAGTGCGGTACAAGGTCTGTACCCCCCGGTCCGGGCTCTCATTTTTAAATTTGGCCTTTAGTTTCTCTTTTTTGATCAGCCGTCTTTCCTTTTTCTCGTCCTTTAACAAACGGCGTAGGTTTTTATCCTTCCCGGCCTGCCAGTTTTCAATGGCGTAGTCGGTGTAGTACCGATGACCGGTCCGAAAGAGTTGAATGTTCTCCTTCCGCCATTGCGTCACCGAAAAATGCTGTGTTGCGGTACGTTCCAACTCTTCCCTTAGGGTCTCCGATATGGCCCGATAACTTTTTACGGAAAGGTGTTTGGTGTCCGCATCCTTCATAATCGCCTCCAAGGGGGTCTTGGGATGGTAGTTGCGTTCCGTTGCCATAATAAGTTGTACCACAGCGGAAATAAAATCGGGCTCCGCTCCCATTTCCGTAAGAATGTTTTTGGCAATTTTTGCACTTTCTTCCTCGTGTCCCTTTCTTTTTACGGTATAACCGGTATCGTGAAACCAAGCGGCCGTTTCGAGCAATTCCCGTTCCCGTTTGGAACACCCCTGGCCCTCGGACAAGGTATTTACCGCACGTACCACCCGCTGGGTATGCCTTAAATTGTGGAACAGGTATTCCGGACCGAGTTGATCGGTAAGGATATCCGTTACTTTTGCTGCTACTTCTTCTCGTATGGAATCGCTCATTTGTATCTCTTTTTGTGTGCCATAGCGTAACGACCGCTATCTTTAAAAACCAAAACCGAATCCGGCCTGAACCATGGTTGCCTCGTTCGATCGGAACACGCCGGCATTAAAACCTAAGTAATTCCCAAGACCCAGCCAAACCCCAAGTCCATGGGAGGTATGCCATTGGTCGGAGTTCTCGTTGGGTTGCCATACACGGCCATAATCGAATCCGCCGTATGCGCCGACGGTCAGGGGGGCCACAGCCGTAACATATCGTTTTATGCGCCAACGCAGATCTGTCGATTGATAAAAATAAGACTTCCCTGTAAAACGCTCGTCCCTAAAACCTCTTAACCCATTGCTACCGCCCAAGGCCGGGGCGTGATAAAAAAAGTATTCCCCGCCGAAATTGGTTTTGTATTCCCCCGTGGTACCGACCACCAGATTACCGGAAGGAATCAGTTTTTGAATCACTTCGGCACGAAAGGAAAAATAACCGAACCGATTTTTCCTTAGGGAAGTGTTTGCCTTATACCCCAGGGTCATGCCCAGGTACAATCCCTTGGTCGGGAAATCGTTGGCGTCATCGTTGTAGTAGTAAAGCGAGGTTTCCCCACCGGTATAGAACTGACGGTCAAACACGGCGTTCCCGAGGTTATCGGAGGTGAACAATCGATCGCCGACCTCGCTCAACTGATACGATTCAAAAATGGGTTTGATCTTGAGCGTTCGGTAGGCCAATCCCGCACTTAACTTAAAATGTTCTAAACGCGCACGGTAATAATCCCTTCCCAGCTGTTCTTCATTGTTTTCGGAATCGTTTCCAAACCCGAAAAAATTATTGGCGTAGCGATCGGAGGTGGCATATGCATCTACCTCAAAGTTCCAGGTCGGAAAAACATTGGCAAAAATACCCGAATAGGAAAGCTCCGTAGCCTGGAAATTGAAATGATACTTTGCGTGGAGTAAGTGTTTTTGACGGAATGGATTGCCGTTGAACCCATTTTTGATATAGGTGTTCTTTAACCCTAGGAAGAGACCGTCGTCGGTTCTAAAACCGGCCGTTGGTACCAAAATGTTCCTGCTTGGCTTAAAGTAGCGCCAATGATAGGTGTTGGTCCGATATTGGTTGGAAAGTTGTTTTGCGGGTGATGGCCCCTTAAAATCGGTTTCTTCGTGCCGCCACTCGTATACCTTTACGCTCTTTTTGTTCTTTACATCGAAGGTGTCCGATCCGTAACCTCCTATCAATCGTACAAAAATGGTCGGCTTTCCCGTTCCTGTAACGGTAAACACATCATCGTCCCCGAGCCCATAGATCCAAATTTCATTGGTCTTTTCGGGGATGAAGGTCCGTTCATAAAAGGTTTCGTCCGGCGTATCGCTCAATTTTCGTTGTATGATCACCTTTGTGGTACCATCATCGTTTCGATGTACTCGAACCACATCGTCTTTTTCGGTGGCATGGACCGCCACCGTACGGTCCAAATACGCTCCATAGGCCTGTGCATAGTTCGGCAGGGCCTTTAAACGCTGCTTTAAGCTTTCTTTTATGTATTCGGCGGTATCGTCCCGAACGGGTTTTGGCAGTCTTAAAAACGCCTGATCGATAATGCTATCGGTCAGTTGCGCTTGAATAAATTCGGCCTCCGTTTTCCAATCTTTCGCGCTGTATTCGGTAATGAGGGCCTGGTCCAATCGACCACCGTTAAAATTAAGCCATTTTACATCCTTAATGGTAGGCCCGTACGACTGCCATTGTCTGGTAATCGGAATGAACCATTGTATGACCTTTACGGCGTTCCCGTCAAATTTGGGGAAAGCGTTGTCCCTATCCCTGGGAATGGGCATAAATTCCTTGTCCCCGTTCGGTTTTTCATACTCCGCCCATCGCCACTGGTCCTGATGCCGGTCCCAATCGCCCAGCAACATATCGAATATTCGAGCGCGTACGTACGCTTGTTGATCGATATGGTAGGATTCGTCGCTCTTTATTTTTTCCAGCATGTCGGTGGTACTTTCAAAATCCACCACTTTACCCTTTTCGTCGATGGTCCTCCGGTACCCCTTATATTGCGCCTGTTCATCCGAAGGCCGTTCCTCTATAAAATACAGCTCGTCCCCAAACTCCCTGTTCAGCGGACCTAGGGCGTTTTGTTTCGGAACAAAATAGAGTTTCGCCCTTGAATGGTTGACATCTACAGCTTTCGCCATGGGATCGATAACCATTTGCATATAGGGATGTGCGGTGGTAAAAAAATCGGAAATCAGTTTTTCGGGAACCGTACCCAAGTAATCGTCTTCCGTATACGCGACCCCTTGAACACTGAACTTGAGAAACTTTAAGGGATCCTTTCGAAGGGATCGCATGGAAAATTCACGTTGGTCGTCGTCTTCCAAGCGGATGGAATACGATTGGTGTCCGCCCCCTTTTTTGGTTACATGAACCCCTCCATAAAGCGTGTCCAACATCACTATCGGTGCCGCCACCGGTATGCCGTAATAGCTACGGTACCGTTTTCCCCACAGGTATTCGAAGAAAGCGGTTTTTTTGGTCGGCCGATCGGCATCGTACACCGCTTTGGACCTGCTGCCCGGTTCAGGAAGTTTGTATTTTTCGGCGGTACTGTCCTTGGGAAAAGGGGGCAACACCGAGAAGGTATAGTCCTTTTCCGCAGTAGTAAAGGTGACTTTTGATGACCCGTCATCAAAATAGCGGAGCCTTGCAAAACCCGGGGCACCATAGGTAAAGACGCCCTTATACGGCAATGTCCCCCCTACGGCGGTAATGTAACCGTCCGTTAAATGCGTTGGTGTTACTTGGCCCAGGCCCCCACTTATAATTTGGTGGATGTCCCCTCCCTCTAGGTATTGTAAATTTTTCTCGTGTCCGGAAACGACGGTCACGCGATCTGATTTTTTGGCCAATGCGCTGACCAATATTCGAAGATAGTTGTAGCGTCTAGAAAGTAGTTCGTTAGGTGAAAATGCGGCCAACGTTCCGAAACCCTTTACCAGCGTTCCGATGATCGGTACAGGGGTAAGGTGGTCTTTAAGCGAATATTGCCCGGCGTATTCCCCATTGCTGAAGATGGGATGGTGCATGGCGATGATCAAGTTTTTCCCTTGCGCATCATTGATATAGCCCTCCACTTCCTCGGCAAATCGCATTCGGGTGACGACATTGGTACATTTGCTGTTGATGCCCTTGATACGGGACCAATTGTTTATAAACCACTTGGAGTCGATCAACAACAGGTCCAAGTCATCGTTTATTACCCGATATTCCAACGGGCAACCGTTTTTTGGATAAACATACTCGTCTTGTTCGGGATAGTCGTCCAAAAACTCCTCTGTACGCTCCAGACCGCTCGTCCGGTCCGACTTCCATTCATTGGCACCTGGTAGAAATACCGTAGTGCCCTTAAATTCATCTATGATACCCAACTGTTCCCGAATCAACTGTTTGTCCCGCTTCCAAGATTTAGGCCTATCAGAAATCTGATTGCCCAAAAGCAACAAGGTCGCTGCGGTATCCGATTTTTTGAGCACCTGCCGCAAACGTTTGATCATTGTGGTATCGCGCTTTTCGATCTGGCTGCCGTAGCCCCCTGCCAAGATAAGCTCGTAAACCGGTTCTTTTACGTTGTCCTCGATATCGGTATTTTGATATTGCGGTCTATATGTCGCACATGAGGTCGCTACAATTACCAATACCAGTATAGCGAGCCATTTGTGCCAAGATCTTATTCCGTGCCGTTTCAACAATAGTATCATTTTGCCTTTTATGTGGATCTACCAAAAAAGGGAAGGACCGGTCCCCACCAAATCCTTCCCATGTTTTTAATGCGACATTGCCGCATTAACCAAACCATTTTTGTTACCAGGAGGTTTTGTTTCTCCCTCTCGTTATAAGACCAAATTTCGATAGTTACCGAACTACGATTTGGCCACCCAAGGTTTTATCTTCTTTTACTGTTTCCGGGTTACCATAAATCTCTATAGTACCCCCTGCAGTAACGTTTGCATCTACAAATTTGCTGCTTTTCACAATGGCATTTCCTCCTGCAAAAACGGTAACTTCGGACTGTTCGGAGGCAAGGTCTTGTCCATTGTAATCTCCTCCGCTTCTAATGTTGATTTCTTGATTTTTAGCCGAGCCGGTCACTTCCACTTCTCCTCCGGTCACCGCTTTGGCGTTCAGGTTTCTAGTGGCCACCGCTACATTTATTTTAGCGCCTTCCTGAGATCGTAAGGTCAAAAATACAGCGTCCAAAGGCTTTTCGGATGAAATTGTGGCACCTTCGTTTGCGTCCACCAAACGGAGGTCCTCCTTATGGTATAGCGTTACATAGGTCTTGTTTCCATCCAAAAAATTATCCGTCTCCATGGCCACCTTCAACAAACCGTCCTTGTTGTTCAAGGATACTTTTTCCTGGTCGTCCCCAGATACCACGGCGTAGTTTTTGTCTCCTTGTATCAGGGTTACATTAATTTGATCGTACGCTTTTATCTCGGTAAAACCGTCCAGCGTTACTGTTGTAGTGTTTTCTTGTGCTTGCATGGCAGAAATAAAAATAATGCCTGCAAGAAAGGTTTTCATTGCTTTTTTCATCTGTTCTAATTTTATAGTTCTCGTTCTACTTTTTAACAAAATTACCTACCGGAAACGCCAAGTGTTTGTCGTATCGATAGCATACTTGACCCAAATCCTATGACACGGTCATGGGACTACCAAATACGAATATGGAAACCAGCAACGCCGCGATCAATACCACTAAAAACCCGACAACGATAAAGGTTGCCGTTTTGGTTATCCCATTTTTTTGAAATATGTAGTCTCTGGTCGGTTCTTCCGGTTCTTTAACAAATTGTGTACTTTCTTCTCCTTGTTTCATGTTTTTAGTTTTTCGTTATATAAATTGTTTTTTTATTCACAAATTCCATAATCCCTTCTTTGGATAGCTCTCTTCCATAGCCGGAGTTTTTTGTTCCGCCGAAAGGTAGTCTTACATCGGATTTAACCATTTCATTGATAAAAAAAGCGCCATCGGGTATTTGGGAGATTACTTTTTTGGCCGCTTCAATATCCTCGGTAAATAGCATGGTACCCAGCCCAAATGTAGAATCAGCGGCCAAATCCAATGCTTCCTGCCGGTTGGCGACCTTTATTACCGTTGCCACGGGGCCGAAGGTCTCCTCCCTAAAAACAGGCATTTTGTTGGTTACGTTTGTCAGCATCGTAGGGGCATAATGTGTTCCTTCTCCGGTATGGCCCATCACTATTTTGGCCCCCATTTCAACAGATTCCGACACTTGGCCCCTAAGGGTGTCGGCCAGATCGGTCCGTGCCAAAACACTGATATCCGTATCTTCCTCATTTGGGTCCCCGATCCGTAACGCTTCCAACCGTTTTTTCAGTTGTGTTACGAAGGCATCATAGATGGGTGCAACCACAATAAAGCGCTTTGCAGCAATACAACTTTGACCATTGTTCTGCATTCGTGCCTTTACCATTACATCCATATACTTTTCCAAATCGGCATCTTCCCAAACAACACAACTGTTATTGCCGCCGAGTTCAAGAACCGCTTTCTTTAACTGTTTACCCGCAGTCTCTGCCACTGCCCTTCCCGCTTTTCCACTTCCGGTAAGGGATACTGCCTTGATGACATCGTGTGCAATCAGTTCCGAAACCGAGTCGTGGTCGGCCAAAATCACCTGAAAGCAACCTTTGGGATATCCAGCGTCCATAAAAAGGGATGCAATGGCCTGGGCGCAGCCACTTACGTTTTCCGCATGCTTTAAAATAATGGTATTCCCCGCGGTCAGCGTAGGTGCGGCGAAACGCATTACTTGCCAGAAGGGGTAGTTCCATGGCATGATGCCCAAAATAGTCCCTAGCGGATCATAACTTATAAAAGACTGCGCTGCTTCGGTTTCAATAACCGCATCCGCTAAAAAGGATGCTGCATTCTTGGCGTAAAATTTACATACCCAGATGCATTTGTCCAACTCGGCCCTGCTCTGACCGATAGGTTTCCCCATTTCATCGGTAATCAATTGTGCCAATGTTTCAGAACGTTCTTCCATCAACTGGGCCACCCTTTTCAATAACAAGGTCCGTTCGGAAATGGAAGTAATACCCCACACCGGATTGGCACCGGCGGCAGCACCCAAACATTGCTCCAATCGTTCTTTACTAAAATAACTGTACTCCTTTATTTTTTGCTGCGTGTAAGGGTTCTTGGTGTGAAAGTCGTGCATGATATTTTAGTTTCTGCAAACTTAAACCGTCAACCTAATCTTACTTAGTGCATTCGATAGCATTATTGATTCTTTTGACATCGGTAAAAAAGTCAAGCTTTCTCGTGTTTGAGCTAAGGAGTCTTTCTAAATAACACGAGATTTGCCTTAGTTATTAATCTTAAAATCAATTATATGAGTTCAAATTCAAATACAGCATTAGGAGTTTTGGCAGGTGCCGCCGTAGGTGCACTGGCCGGAATCTTATTTGCCCCCGACAAAGGAAGTAATACGAGAAAAAAAATAGCGGAACAATCGGCCGCTGCCCAAGCCAACATTAAGGAAAGTGCTTTGGACCTTCAGGAGCGTGTAAGCGAGACTGTAGCGGTGCAGAAACAAAACTTGGGTGCGAGGGTAGAGAACATCGTATCCGATGTGAGCTACAAAACGGAAGACGTCATCACCACTTTGGAAGCAAAGCTGAAAGAGCTAAAAGAAAAGAACAAACAACTTCAAAAGGGATAAATGGGAGCGTTCGACAAAATAAAGGCAAGCTCCAAAATGGCCATCGATGCCGGCGAAAGCTATGTTGAACATACTAAAGCGTATTATGAGCTTAAGGTGTTCAGGCATACCGCTACGGGAGTAATCACCGCATTAAAAATTTTGGTCATTGGCAGTACCCTACTATTGGGAATAGCCTTTTTGGTCCTTGCCAGCGCACTCGCCCTAGGAGCCCTTTTAGGGAACTTGGTGTACGGTTTTTTAATCACCGGGGTAGGCGCTTTGCTACTTGCTGTAGTCTTGTACTTATTTCGTAAAAAAATAGAAAAATGGGTACTATCGCGTTTAAGTGCGCTATTTTTTAAATCAGTATGAAAACATATACCTCTTTTGATGAAATAGATGCCGACTTAAAGCGGTTGAAATTGCGAAAACAGATTGCATTGGAAACGCTAAAAGGTAGTGGGCATCATATAAAAAATGAACTACAACCGGACTTTTGGTGGTCGACCATTTGGAATGCCATCAAAAAATATGGTATCCTATATTTAATCAGAAGGCTGTTTAAATAACCTATCACATAAAACTCCTAACAAGCGAACTTCGGTATGTACCGCAGTTCGTTTTTTTTTACCTAAATTCTTCACCTGCAGAAAACAATGTGGCTGAACCATCTATACCAAGTAACCAGGTCTTGAAACCTAGTGTCCCTGGAGTAGAACGGCGATGGTATGCTTGATTTCGCGCTGCGAAAAAATCAAAAAAAATAACTTGATTTAAGGAACCCTGATACCTAAGCAGTAATTCGGCCCATTGAAGGGGTAATTTTAAAGTAGAAAGGTGTTAATTATTGTTTCTGATGGACTGTCCAGAAGCGGTGAAGGAGAATCCCTTATTACCATTTTCACCTACCATAATGGCCTGCACAATAGGCGTTACTTGGTCACTTTTTGCACTCAAACAAACGATAAAGTTTGCCCCGGGGCCACCAAGATCGTTCTCCTTTTCAATCACATAATTTACCGTAGCCATCGGCGTTAGGCTTATGGTGTTCTCGATAAAGCTTTTCACCAATGTACCGTTCGTATCAAAATAGTCGATTTTGGAAACGTATAGGGAATCTGTATAGCTCGTATTCCGGATACTCAAGGTTGCGGCCAACATACTGTTCTGATTATTGGCGTCGACATAGATATCGCTATAAATGGGAACGTACAGCGTATCACGATAGGCGATACTACTTTTGTCGATGGGGTTTTCCAATTCCAGCGAACGTAATTCGTCCTGACCGGAGGCGTTCTGGTTCGGTTTGTTGTCGATACATGCGCTCAAAACGATCCATAGGGTGCACAGCAAGCAAACGGATGCCTTCATCATAACTAAGGGTTGTTTATTAAATGGTTTACGATAAGGCGATTTAAACATTCATTTTTCCCTTAATCACCATCGTTGCCCATCAGTATACTATCATTGCCACTATACAAACGGCTTTGTCTTGTTTACTACATCCAAATATAACGACTATTGCCCATTACCACGTGCTAATCATTGGTGGAAAGGCCAAAATTGACTTATGGACCGTTCGTTTCTTCCTGTGGTAATACCCTGTGCTCCCGGCGCGCAAATGACCAAAAAAGATTTCGATTTGCCGCTTAAGGCGTAATCACGCAAGAAAACCGATCGGTTAGACCGCTTCCGGCAGCCGTACATTCTCCTGATACTCGCTTGGACTGATACCAAACTTTCTTTTAAAAATTTTTGAAAAGTAGCTTCTACTGCTGAACCCGATAGAATATACAATTTCCGAAATGTTCATATCGGTGGTATTCATATAATCCCTAGCCTGTTCCAAACGTACGTGTCTGATATACTCGGTTACCGTTCTTGCGTACAATGCCTTAAACCCTTCTTGTAGTTTGGCTTGGGAAAGGCCCGAGGCAACCGAAAGGGCGTCCAAGGAATACTCTTGGGATACGTCTTTTACAATTTTCTTTGCGACCTGCCGTACCATTTGAAGTTCCCTGTTCAAGAGACTGGTTTTCGGTTTTTTGTTGGATACCACTTTATCGTGATCCAGGATGTGCATCGCCAGAATTTCATACACCAACCCTTCTATCTGCATTACACGGATCATCCCTTTTGCCCGTACTTTTCGCAAAGCGCCTATTTTGTCGGCCAATTTTAGGTCGTAGGTCCCATAAAAAGAATACGCTTTTTCGTGATCGGTATCCAAAAATACCTCGTAAAGTTTACGGTTCAATTCATCGACATTGTTGAGCCGCTTGTTCAAAAATTTCTTTCGCCCTATCTGTATGACGTTAATGGCCAATTTTTCCAATTTTGGAAAGTATCCAAAATTATAGCCGCCATCCCTACTGGTGATGATTACGGACTGAAACTGTTCCAATGTTCTTGCCGCTGATTCCGGTTGGTTTCCAAAACGGTGTTTACAATATCCTTCAAGGCAATAGGCAAAATGAATGGGGTTATATTCGGAGGCATCCATTTGCAACACCACATCGTCCATAAATGTAATGTCGTAATCCAATAAGTTAACGCCCCAATCAAAAGTGATAAAACGTATGGTACCTTTTGCGTTACCATTGTCTACCGTTAAAATATGCTCCCCCCACCGTTCGATTATGGTTCCACCGATTACTCCCTGTATCTGCTTTACCGTGCCCGCGGTACTGTCCGCATCAACAACAATTTTTATCATCCTACTTTATTTTAAACGTATTGTCATAATGTTCAAAGATAAGTGTTAGAAAGTTAAACAAAACTGTTAGATAATCGCTGATTTTTGCTCGTTCAAAAAAAAAAGAACCTAAAAAAGACGTTTCCGTGTTGGAAACGTCTTTTTTAGGTTCTTTTTACCTTGGCTTACTTTTTATTTGCTGTCGGTAACAAATTCATTTACAAAGAAGAAGTTACTGTCTTCCATCTTTTCAAATGCTATTCCTTTTCCAATTTTATAATGTACCGTATGGTCCTCTACATTTATTTGGAAGCCATCATTGGTAGCGGTCAGCTCAAAAGTATCCGCCAATTGCTTTTCATAGCGTACCACCAAGGTTCGATTTAAGGTTTTGTCCACATCACTGGTAACGGTGATTAGCTTTGCTACTTCCGCCGGCTCGTTTTTGCGTTCCCAATTCTCCATGTTTTTCTGGTTCTGCTCAAAAGAGGAACGGTAATACCGTTGTTCCTGTATTGTTACCTTATAGGGTATTTTTGATCCATTTTTTTCATAGTTCATGGTTTGTACCGTAGTCGTATTCATACTACCGGTTACGTTTGTGTCCTGGGCATTCACCATTCCAATGGACATAGCGAACACACCTAATGTTAGTATTACTGCTTTTTTCATTTTGTTCTTTTAATTTTATAAATTATTGCTTCGTTTTATCTTCATAAGGACAATTTTGTCCGGTCTATCTGCATTATAGTAGTAGGGCGTACGTTATGAAGCCATTTCTTTATCGGAAATTTTTAGCTGGTCTTGTGTATCCTTCCTAAAGGCATCCAACATCCAGCTCATTTTTTCCAATTGTCCGATATAGGCACCGACCATATCCAAGGTTCCTTCATCATTGGCTTCTTCGGCGGCATGCATGACCCTACCCATTTGCTTCAGTAAATCGCCATGGTCCTTAAGGATGGCCTCTACCATTTCAACATCCGATTTTAAGCTAGAAGTCTCTTTAATTGTGGACAACTGTAAGTACTCTGCATAGTTGCTTATCGGGTGGTAGCGTAAGGTTAGAATTCGTTCCGCCAGCTCATCGATTTTCACTTTTGCGTCATTGTATAATTCTTCGAACTTGTTGTGTAGGTCAAAAAAGTTCTTTCCTAGGATGTTCCAATGGAATCCTCTTAGTTTTTGATAGTACACATGATAGTCTGCCAACAACAGATTCAGTTCGTTTACGATAGGTTCAATTTTCTTTTCACTTATATTTAAATAACTCATAGTTATAAATTAATTTTAATGTAGTTGTCCATGGCTTTCATGACTTAACTTGTTGGTACAAAGATACCCGCAATGACAACCTGGTATTGGCTCATTTCATAGGGATGTTGACGGAAATCCTCTAAAATGGGTGTTTTTGAAGGGAAGTATTGCTTTATGCCTGTGGTGGTACCAACTGCATGTAGTAGTAGGCGACCTCTCCAACATGGTCATAGCTTTCGACCTTTTTCAAAAATGACGTTCGGGATAAGGTTTTCTCCAATTCCTCCTCACTATAAGTAGAAATAAAATCGTCGGACAACAAAATGTACTCGTCGAAGGGCACGTTATTTTTTAACAATCGGTGCGCTACTATAAGGTCTTCTCCCAACAGTTTAATTCTACTGCCCACCTTCACCGGTGCTATTTGGGTACCATAATGCAATATAATTTTAAGTCCTAGAATGGCCGGTATGCTATTGGCGTTCTCATTTTTCAGATACTGTTCGCGCAGCTCGTGTAATTTCCGGTAAAACTCGGTATAAAAATAATGACACTGGTCCAAGACCGATTGCAGGGATGGTAGTCGCCCCTGTCTGTAAAACAAAACGGCATCCCCTTCGATTTCCGAAATTTTAAGCCCGATCTCGTTGGAATAGATAATATTGTTCAATAAACTTGGGATAACCTTTGAACTCAGCTCAAAATCGGCTTCGCTCATAAATTCGGTAAAACCGCTGATATCCGGAATACAAATAAGTGTTCGTGTTTCTTTCATGGTCCCATTTTAAGAAGAAAGCGGCATCAGCAACTCCCTTCTATCCTTTTCGTGCTCAAAATTTTCCAGCACCTCTCTTTCGATACAGTCGAGTTCCTCCGTTAGGACATTCATTGCCTCAAGATTTTCGGGCAGCCCTTTTCGAACATGGCATAAAGCTACGATAAGTTCGGCCAACACCAACTTATCCGATTTCGAATATTGACGTATGGGAACAATGATTTTGTTCAAAAGGGTTTTAACGCTCATATACCTTTCGGAAATACTACCAAACTTCACGTTGTTGCGCTTTCCGATATGAGGAATATGTGATGCCTTGGCGAACAATTGACCCAGTTTACGGATAGCAGCTATGGCCGTTCCCGGATCGTTTATGCCCGGCGACATGGCTTTTACGGAAATTTCCATAAGTTGTACCATAGCATCATAATACCCTTCAGGTGCTTCCCTATCGTTGGTAAGGCGCAGGGCAACCAACAATTTTTCACGCTCCTTATCGGTTACCGCCACCGGTACTTTTAAAACAACATCGCCTTCCCAAACAAAAGTATCCGGACAGCAAACCACGGAAATCTCCTTAATTTTCTCCCATAGGACGGCAGAAATCAAATCGTCATCAAAACCTTTATAATTCCCTGTTTTTAAAGATTTTATGGGATGCCAATGCCGGATATGGGAAAACTGTATCCCGCTTTCTTTTGCAATCTTTTCCTTTGTTTCGCTGAGCTGACGGCAACCCGAGTCAAAAACGTTATCTATAATTCGGTGTATTTGTATGGAAGCGGAAATATTGTGTATGAAACTTACAAATAGTGCCAAACACAGCACGCCAAAAATAGCGGCGATCATTGTTGCGAATCCAAAATGTGTTTCGTCGGAAGCCTCGGATCCCAAAAAAATCAAATTCAGGAGACAATACAACAAGGTGCCCAAATAGCTACCCAAAATGAGTTGGTGTCGTTTATCGGAAACCAATCCCGGTAAAAGCCTCGGAGAAAAATTGGAAGATGCCTGCCCCAACACCCCCATCACCATTGTAAAACTAAAAACGGTCAAGGAAATGATACCGCCGATGAGTACGGAAAGCAGTGTTACCGCGACCTTGGCATCACGTATAATAAGACTTGGAAGCGTATTCTCTATGGCATCTATGGCCGGAGTGTACTCCAACCACAACATAAAAAATCCAAACGCCAAAAACCCGATACTCAGCAGAATGGGATAAAAAGCGATACTATTGTATAATTGGTACGCTTTCTTTTTAAAAAATTTAGGAACCCTTTTTAACATATTCTCTTGGTTAACGATACTCCGGATTTTCAAAATTCCAACGGGTTCCGTCATCCCAATCCTCTCTAGAGTTGCCATAAGCGGGATAACCCCCGATGGCCTTTAGCATTTTTGCCATGTGCAGCAAGTTGTAGGTCATGAACGTGGTGTTTCTATTGGTGAATGCATTGCGCTTTGCCCCGGACTCCTTGTCCAAATAACTGGGACCGGGGCCGGCTTCACCGATCCAGCCACAATCGGCTTGGGGAGGTATGGAAAAACCGAGATGTTGTAGCCCGTAAAGGATACCCATGGCACAATGCTTGACGCCGTCCTCGTTGCCGGTAATAACGCAACCCCCGGCCTTCCCGTAATAGATGTACTGTCCTTTGTCGTTCGTTCGGGCGCTCATACCATACATCCGTTCTACAAGTTTTGTGGCTATGGATGACTTTTCGCCTAACCAAATGGGCGTGCCGATCACCACGATATCGGCTTGAAGGATTTTATCAAAAACCTCGGGCCAATCGTCTTTTGACGCCCCTTGATCCCGCATGTCCGGCGCTAAGCCAACGGGAATATCGAAATCTGCTAAACGGAGGTACGTTACCCCCGCTCCTTCTGCGCGCATGATGTCCATTGCGAGCTTCATCAAACCTTCGGTATGGCTCTGCTCCGGCGATTTTTTAAGTGTACAATTGATGAATAGTGCATTGATATCGGAAAAATCGGGGGGTGTTTTCATTTGTAAAAAGATTTTATCAAATATCCTAAACCCCGGTCGATCTTACGACCTCAAACACCGTAGATGTTGTCCCTATTCGGAAATCGCACCAAATTCAACGTACGCCATTCCCGCCCTACCCCTAAGATTCGTAAAACGCCATCGTTTTGTAATGGAGCAGTCCGGCATAACGTTAACCTTTATGGAAATGGGGCATTGGGCAAGCTATCCTGGAAGGTTTGGGTATAAAACCGAAAAAACTTTTTTTTAAAACAGTCAATCAAACTTTTTTTACAGCACATTTTTGCAGTACCTACGCAATATCTTTGAAAAACACTTAAGGATTTATTGCTATAAATCCAGGCATATAAGTGATTTTAGTTGGTTGGTTGTTAAAATGGTTCTGCCCCATCAGGTCAGAACCATTTTCAATAGTGTCGGGTTTATGGCGCTGCACAACGGAAAACGGCTTTAGAAGCAACTGTATAATACTCAAAAAGGTATTGTCATAAACGGAGACTTGTACCAATTTTGCCTTCTTTTGTCGTACCTTACTCTTGATAGTTTTGGACCGAAACGGAGGGTTAAGGCTGGGAAAAACAGCCAACGCCCACCACAACTTCGCAACGAGAAAACGAATGCCATAAGCGCCATAGTTACACTAGCATGGAATTAATGAAAAAAACGGGCAAAGACCATTCTTTTTTAAAAGCGATGTTACAAACGCCGGAAACCGCCATTGAAAAATTGGACCTGATCTATGTAAATAGTGATCAATTGCCCATTGAACGCATCAAGCAGAACGAGCAATTTCAATACCTTCTCAACGGCCAGCAAATCCAAGAAGGAAATCGTTTGCAGCGCATAGAACAACTGGTAATACCTCCCGCTTGGGAAGAGGTAAAAATAGCTTCCCTGGAAAATGCCCATCTACAGGCGACGGGGAAAGATTTGCGAAAGCGCAAGCAATATCGATACCATCCCCTATGGAAACAGGTACGGAACCAAACAAAGTTTTACAAAATGTCGGTATTTGGACAACAATTGCCAAAAATCAGACGAAGGGTCGCGCAGGATCTGGAACAAAAAGGATGGCCAAAAACCAAAGTATTGGCCTTGGTGATACGGTTAATGGAGGATACCCATATCCGCGTCGGTAACGAACAGTATGCCAAGCGCAACAAAACATATGGTCTTTCGACCCTTCGTTCGAAACATGTTACGGCACTTCAGGATAAAATACGGTTCGAATTTGTAGGGAAACGGGGTAAAAAACACCGTATTACCGTAAAAAACAAACAATTGGTACGGCTCATAAACCGATGCGAAGAACTGCCCGGTTGGGAACTGTTCAAATTCTATGATACGGACGGTAAAAAAAAGACCATAGACAGTGGTATGGTAAACGAATACATACATCGGATAAGTGGTATTCTTTTTACCGCAAAGGACTTTAGGACCTGGGCTGCGACCGTCATCTTTTTTGAGCGTCTTATGGACATGAAATCCGGAAAGGATAAAAACAAGAACATGCTTATGGCCTACGACGAAACGGCAAAGGCGCTCGGCAACACCAGAAATGTATGTAGAAAGTATTATGTGCATCCATTGGTTCCCAGTTTTTATGAATCCGGTGAATTGGAGGATTATTTTAAAAAGGTCGCCTCCGATCCGGAACCCACCCCAGAGTTATCACAAACGGAAACAGTGGTATTGGATATGTTGGAACAGTTTAGCCCCTCTTTTATGGAAAAGTTATAGCCATAACGGGGCCTTAAGAAGTACGGCCGTTACAACGGACAGCATGCGATCCAGCCAGCGTGTGAATTACTTGAGAGCGGAAACGGTCGTGCAACCAACGGTTTTGATGATGGGGAATTTTAAAATACCCCGGCAGCTTATGATGCTAGAGTGACAATGGAAAAACCAAGATTGACAGCTAACAAATAGCATACAACATATTAACTAGAAGAACTTATGGAAACACAATTTTCGAATGCTTGGAACAAGATGATGGACAAGCTACAATCGTGGTTAGACGCCTTGATCTTGAACATACCCAATTTGATCATTGCTACCTTGGTTTTTACCGTAACACTTATTCTCTCCCGTTACATCAGCCGTTTGGCATTACGGTTGATGGATAGGAGCAGTTTGCAGGAGTCCATGAAAAATCTGATTTCCAAGGTCGTGGCCATCATTACGGTGTTATTGGGGCTTTTTATGGTACTGGGAATTTTAAATCTTGGAAAAGCATTGAACACCATTTTGGCGGGTGCCGGGGTCGTAGGTCTGGCCGTAGGTCTGGCTTTACAAGGTGCCCTGGCGAACACCTATTCCGGAATCGTACTGGCCTATATCAAACACCTAAAATTTGGCGATTGGATAGAAACCAACGGTTTTGAGGGAGAGGTGGTAGATCTTGATCTACGATCGGTCACCCTAAAGCAACCGGATAACAATTTGGTCTATATTCCCAACAAGCTCGTGGTGGAAAATCCGATTAAGAACTATTCTACTACGGCGCAATCCCGTGTTATTTTAGAATGCGGGGTAGCCTACGATTCCGATTTAAAGGCAGTTCGCGATTTGGTGGTAACCACCATCTCCAAAGCCTTTCAGGCCGTAGCGGATAAAGAGGACGTTATATTCCTTTATAAGGAATTCGGGGACAGTTCCATAAACTTTGAAACCCGTTTTTGGATCGATTCCACTTCTGCATTGGAGGTAGCAAAGGCGAAAACGAAGGCCATGATTACCATTAAGGCCGCCTTTGATCAAAATAACATTAATATTCCTTTCCCGATACGCACTTTGGACCTTCCCAAGGAATTGACGAACATGCTACCAACAAAAACGAAGAAATGATCGCATTTTTGAAACAATTGTATTCGCGTTACAGACGTTTTAAAATTGGGATGAGCCCACAACAGAACCTGTTGTTCGGCTTTTTCAGTTATGTTTTTTTTGGCTTTTTATTGTTAAACCTACCATGGACGACCAAAACTACGGTATCCGCCCTTGACCATTTGTTTACCACGGTATCGGCCGTATCTACTACCGGCCTGGTAACCGTTAGTATCAAGGACAGCTATACCTTATTAGGCCAGGTTGTGATTGTAATCCTGTTTCAACTTGGCGGAATCGGTTATTTGAGTTTTACCACCTTTTTTATCCTCTCCACAACAAGAAAGATGACCCATTGGCACAAACGCTTGTTGCGCTCCGAGTTTACGCTTCCGGCGACCATTAGGATAAGGGATTTTTTAAAATCGGTAATCCTGTTTACCGTTTTAATGGAAGTTTTAGGCAGTATAGCATTTTTGTGGGCGTTTACCGCTGGTGGCATGTCTTTGGCAGAAGCGCTATGGCCTGCTATCTTTCATAGTGTGAGCGCCTTCTGTACCGCCGGCTTCAGTTTGTTTGACACCGGGTTCGCGGGCTATGTGGACAACGGTTACGTCAATACCATCATTTCTATTCTGGCGATAGCCGGATCTTTGGGTTTTATTGTTGTTACAGATCTTTATTTGAGTATTCGAAAAAAAGAACACCGCATCAGCTTTACCACAAAAATCGTCTGTTGGGGATTTGTAATGTTATTGCTTCTTGGCACCGGTTTCTTTTATTTTTCCGAACCCAGTATCGTCGGTCTTTCGGATCGGACACGTTTTTACGCCGCTTTCTTTCAGGCGATGACGGCGATGACGACCGTTGGTTTCAATACGGTGGATTTTGGAAACTTTATAGTACCAATGTTGTTGACCACTTTTTTCTTGATGTATGTAGGGGCTTCGCCTTCTGGCACAGCGGGTGGACTCAAAATTACCACGCTCACGGCTGTTTTTGCCATTTTAAAAAGTCGTATCCGCGGTAAAAAAACCGTGACGTTCCTAAAGAGACAAATACCATATGAACGCCTTTATGTGGCGACTTCAAGTTTTATTTTTTACACCGCCATTCTCTTTCTCGGTTTTTATCTTCTCTCTTGGAGCGAGGTCCACGGCGCGGAGGCACTACTTTTTGAGGTGGCATCGGCGTTGGGAACGGTAGGCCTTAGTACGGGAATTACCGACGCCCTGTCCATTACGGGAAAAGCGACACTCATCTGCCTGATGTTCATAGGAAGGTTGGGAGTGCTCACTTTTGGTATCGCTATATGGTCCAAGACGACCAACAACAAGGAAGAAGTTTCTGTAATGGACGACTTGGCGGTATAATTAATCGTCGACCCGTTCGACCTCGTTCTCACTTTTAAGTACATGGTCGCCGTCCTCCTGTTCTATATAAAGCACTTTGTTGCCCTCTTCCCCATCGCGGGTGACTTTGCTACCCTTGATCGTTTTTGTGGTTTTGGTCGTATACGTTTCCACTACCTTTCCCTTGGCAGTACCACTGCCCCAGTTCCATTGTACCTGTGTTCCTTTTTTTATCATTTTGTTGTTTTTAAAATTCGTTGTGTCGGACCTCTTGCTTCCGACATTTTCAAAAGTCTTCAATGCCATGGAGTTACCCGAACTCGTTTCCGCTAAAAATTAGCGCATATCCCATTTGTAGGGCAACACTTAGGGAATCGAGTCAATGATAATCGCAATTGCACTAAACCAAAGCAGTGACGAAAAGTATTTTTGTAAGGCAAAACAGGCATACCATGGATATTATAATCGGAATGATTTCGGGTGTACTCATCACTATCGGCATCTCTTTCGCTTACAGCAACAGCTTGCGAAAATCGGATACGGGCAACGAGCCCGTTCAGGCCAACCCGGCACAACCTAATGTGGAAGAGAAGATTTCCCCTTTTGTTGAAATACACATGGAACACATGAACCAAGTCGTACACACCGGCACGGAGGAGTCGATCAACCGATTGAAACAAAAAATCGAACGTTTTAAACAGCGGAACCGATTTTATGGTGAGCCGAAAAGCGAACAGTAATCTTTTAACGATGTAAAGCGATACGCATCACAGAACAAAGTATCGTTAATTTAAAAAAATAAGAATATGAGCACGGATACGAATAGTATTTCAAGTAAATTAAACGACCTATTGGAGAAAACCTATGACGCGGAAAAGGGTTTTAAACAAGCTTCCGAAAAGGTAGAGAATACGAAATTAAAGACTTTTTTTGAAAGCAAATCGGCCGAACGCTATAATTTTGGCCACCAGTTAAAAGCAGAGATCAAAGGCTATGGGGAAGATGTGGAAAAGGGTGACAGCCTTACCGCAAAAGCACATCGTACCTGGATCGATATGAAAGCGTTTTTTGCATCCGATACGGACGAGGCTATGTTGGAAGAGGTTATTCGAGGCGAAAAAGCGGCAATACAAGAATATAATGAGGTATTATCCGAAACAGCTTTGCCCCCGACCACTTTGGAGGTACTGACCAGACATAGGGATACCATACAAAAGGAATTGGCCGTACTGAACAATCTGGAGACCATAAGTTAATGTAATTTTTTGGACCTTAGGAGTAACTACCCTTTCCCAAGGAAGGCAAATAGAAAAACCCTCTCGGAAATACGAGGGGGTTTTTTATTGAAACTGTTTGCATTTTTTGTTTCAAATGAAAAAACAGCCTTTTGAGGTGCTTAAGAAGTTTTTTTAAGGTACACCATTTTAACTTTGAAATGGTATTAGTATAGCGGCGGTAAGATGACTTAAACCGGTTAATATAAGTATAACATCCTTCTATCCTTAAATGTAATTTTCGGAAGTAACGGATAAGTGCGAAGGCATTCGTTATGCAGCCAAAAAAAGATTACCGGTCCTAAAGTCTATCGGTATTGATAGCGGTATGGTACTTGTCCAACTCCATCAAATACTTTACCGTCTCTTCACGTTCCTTGCGGTCAAGATCGCCCAAAACATCTTCCATGGTCTGAAACTCCTCTAGTATCGTAAACAGGGTTTTTCTACCTGACTCGCTAAGGGATACCAATTTCTCGCGTTTGTCGGAAGGGTTTTTACGCTCCTGTATCAAATTTGCCTTCAACATCCTTTTGAGCATATCCATACCGGTCGTCAATTCCACCAAATTCTCGAAAATCAAGTCTTTTTTGGTCAATTCCTCGGTATGTAAAAGTGTCGCTAAAATCGAGAACTCATCAAAAGAGGTCAGGCCCGCTTTTTTCATTATAGGCCTTGAATATATCTTGGAAAATTTATACAACCTGAAAATAGCGCGCCCGGCTTCCGCGGTCAGATACGGATATTCATGAACGGTATCCCCATGCTCCAAAACAGCTTTTTCAGCAGCTTCCTCCTCCTCCAATAAATAGCGTGCGAAATCTTTTAAATCGGTACTATTACCCTGCGCTAAAAAATCTTCCCACCTGTTTATCAGCGGTTTATAAGAAATAGAATGCTGCATATCTCCTTATTTTACATCACAAATATACTAAAAATAACGAAAACATTTTTTATTATAACGAAAACATTATATATTTGCTACGAAAACGTAACAAAATATGACGGATTCCTACATAGCTAAAGTTTCGAACGTATCAAAGGAATATGTTTCTGGCGACACTACCATTACGGCACTTCATCCGACATCGCTCAGAATAAGCAAAGGGGAATTGGTATTGTTGCTGGGACCTTCCGGGAGCGGTAAAACCACATTGCTCTCTCTTTTGGGCTGTGTAATCTATCCCACTGAAGGAGGCGTTTTTGTAAGTGGCCGATCGGTAACGGAGCTAAAAGACCGAGAGCTTTCCAATTTGCGACTGCAAGAAATCGGTTTTGTATTTCAAAGTTATAACCTGATCGCTCCTCTCACGGCATTGGAGAACGTAATGATGCCGTTACAGCTTCTTAAAATTTCTAAAAAGGAAACGAAGGAAAGGGCGATTGCCGCGCTAACATCATTGGGCATGGCCGATCGTATGAACAATATTCCCAAAAAACTAAGTGGCGGACAACAGCAACGTGTCGCCATTGCCAGGGCACTGGTCACCGACCCATCTCTTATCCTGTGTGACGAACCCACGGCATCCTTAGATCCAAAAAGCGTGACCTATACCATGGAGCGCTTAAAAGCGTTGACCAAAGAAAACCGGGCCGTAGTGATCGTAACCCACGACTTACGTTTGATTCCTTATGCAGATTGTATTTATGAAGTCGATAATGGCCATGTAACCGAAACCACAAAAGAAAATGCAACACATTAAAAACAATACCATGTTCAATCTTACCAGAATAATCTTGATATCGCTTTTTTTGGCCGCCTGCTCGGGAACGGAAGAAAAAGCGGCTACGGACAAAACCGATACCGCTAGCACGAGTACCGCGGTACTATCCCAAGCTTATGGAAACGGAAGAATTACATCGGCCTCCAAATTGGCGCAATTGGCCAGTCCGGCTTCGGGAGTAGTAATGGAAATCATTAAAAAAGAAAACGAAACGGTACGGGAGGGAGACATTTTGGCGACCCTGAATACCGCTGCCGAGGAAGCTGAAATTTCGCGCATCATCGCAACCATCAACAAACAACGGGCGTCCAACAAAATCGCTTCGGAAGAGGTACTGGAGAGCGAAAAGAAACTATTGAAACGAAAACGGGATTATGAAAGGTCGCTTGCCCTATCCAAGGTAAATGCAGAAACACAGGACGCTTTGGAAAGCGCCTCCTTGGAATATGAATTGGAAAAGTCGAACCTCAACAACGAGCTTAACGAAAAAAAAGTAACGAACACCGAATTGCAGGCGCTGAACGCGCAGCTTAAAATTGCAAAGGCCAAAAGGGACGAAAAGCGGATCATAGCCCCTTCGGACGGAAAGGTGCTCGAATGGTTGGTTACCAAAGGCGAAGGTACACAGGCCAATAGCAGTGTCGCCCAATTTGCCCCCAAGGGAGCATTGATCGCTACCTGCGAGATCGATGAACTTCTAGCAGATGAATTACGTTTGGGCCAGTCCGTAAACGTTCGCTCCCAAGACGGTCGCAAGCTGATCAGTACCGGAAAAGTTATTTATCTATCCGATTTTTTGAAACGGAAATCCATTTTTGGCGATGCCGCCTCCGAAGCGGAGGATCGAAGGGTAAGGACGGTAGAGATAAGTTTGGACCAACAACAAAACCTTCTGATCAATAGCCGCGTACAATGTGAAATCGATTTGACCCAACCCACAACAAAATAGCCCCATGTCCGTATTAAAAACAGCATTTCGATTCATACGCTTCGATAAGGCCAAAAGCATCGGGGTCACCGTAGGTATCATTATCAGTACCTTCCTTATCGGGCAACAACTGGGCATCCTAAACTTTCTTACCGGATTAATGGTGACCACGGCCAACAATTCCGATGCGCAGGTATGGGTGGTCGACGATAAGAGCAAGGACCTCAACCAACTCGGCCGATTGGATATTAGAAAAGTAAACGAAGTTTTGAGCATACCCGGGGTTTCCGAAGCGTATCCTCTGGTATTGGCCGGTGGAAGCGCAACCTACCAGAACGGGGCTACCGCCAGTTTACTGCTTATTGGTAGTAAAGGGCCCATTTTTCCCGCCGGACCAAAACCGGCGAACATAAATGACGGAAACGTATTGGCATTACAGAACGATATGGCGATCAGCTCCGATGTTTTCGATTCGGAAACCTTGGGCGGTACCACCGATCCCGGTACCACACTTGAAATTAACGGAAAACGGGCAATGATTACGGTACAGACCAAAGGGGTCCGCGGTTTTGGAGCACCAATAGCCTATACCACCATAGAAAGGGCCCGCTATTATGGAAACATACCATCCACACAGATCAATGCCGTATTGGTCAATTGCGATTCCGGCACATCGGTCGCACAGGTGGTACAAAACATCAACGGTACCCTCTCCGGGGTAAGGGCATGGCCATCCCAAGAATTGAAGGACAGTACCATAAATGCTGTTTTGGCCTCTAGTGGTATCGCCGTCAGTACGGGTTCCCTAATCATATTTGCGCTCATTTCCGGCTTCTTTATCATCGGGCTTACCTTATACTCCAGTGCCTTGGACAGACTAAGGGACTATGGAACCCTAAAAGCGATCGGTGCCAGCAACGGGTACATTCGAAAACTGATTCTCGCACAGGCATTTTTATTCGCCCTGGTCGGTTTTGCTTTGGCCTATATCCTTTTGGAACTTTTTAGGAACGGTGTGGCCAGCACCGGACTGGTATTCGAACTTTCCCCTGCGGTACTTGCCGTAATGTTCGGCGTTATCGTCCTTATTTCGACAGGGAGCTCGGCCTTCGCGCTCAAAAGAATAAAAAATGTGGAACCCGCTTCCGTATTCAGATAAAATAATAATCATGAAGAACATCGCACTCTTAGTATTGTTTTTGGGTTTTGCACAAGCGCAGGCGCAGCAAAAACGGTCCTTAAAAGATTGTATTGCCCTAGCCGTGAACGAGAAACCCAGTTTTTTAGCGGACCAAATCCGCGTCGAAAATAGTGCCTTGGCGGTAAAAGGGGCGCAATCTGCCCTGGGGCCGCAAATTTCACTGTCCTATGCCTATAAATACAACGCCATTATACCGACTTCGCTTGTTCCGAACGCGCTTACCGGTGGAAACGACACGTCCAGTAATTTGGATGGTTTTACCGAGTTACAGTTCGGGACCACCTGGCAACAAGATTTGGGCATTACCCTATTACAACCCCTTTTCGATGCCAAAACCAGAGCGGAAGTAAAAGAGCGAAGGGCGGCCGAGCGATTGGAACTCCTGAAAAGGGACCGGGAAAAGGAACAACTCGTATATGATGTGATGAAGGCCTACATCGGGTTATCCCAAAAACAGGCGAAGGTAAACGCCTCCCTAGTAGACACGGTACGTACCTATGGTACCATGTCGCTAATGAAGGCCAGGTACCAAGAGGGCAAATTGTTGAAAAGTGAATTGAACACGGCCATAATCAACCATAATAACGCCAAGTCTACCTTGGCCATTGCAACCGAGGAAAAGCGATTGGAACAGTTTAACCTGGGTTTTTTGATCGGTAGCGCAATACCAATGGAGGTGTACGAACTGAACGCCGAACCCATAGAAATGATCTACCCCAAAATGCGGGAGGGTTCAGATTTGGTCAAAGAATCGGTCACTGCCCGTATCATTAAAGAAGAAGATGCGTTCTTAGTCCGCCAAATTATAGGTAATCGGGCCAAAAGGCTACCTACCCTAGCGATCGACGGTTTTTATGGCGCCAACCAATTCAATGAAAATTTACGACCTTTCGAAAACGATACCTGGTTCGGAAACAGTTATATCGGGGTGTCGCTAAAGGTTCCGATCATCGGATCTGACGGCACCCGGAGCAAGGTGGCACAACTCAAGGGCGAACGCAAGATCCAGGAACAGGAGCTCCGGGAAGAGACCAACAGAACACAGCTCGAACAAAGGGAATTGGAAACAAAAATTGCTTCTTTGGCAGGCGAAATAGCGCTGTTAAAGGAAAACTTAGAACTTAGAACGGAAACTGTTGCCATATACCAGGCCCGTTTTTCACAAGGTAAGGCGGATGCGTATGAATTGAACGAACAAGAGTTGGTACTTCAAAAAAGTGCCGTAACCCTTCTTGAAAAAGAAGCGCAATTTTGGGCTACCTTGTTGGACAAATACAAAGCGAATGGTACGATCGATACCTTTTTAAATTGAAAAAATGAAAAAAGTAAAGCGTTTTTTAAAGTATGTAGGATGGTTTATGCTCGCGGTTCTAGTCATCGGTTTTATAGCGTTAGGTATCTATTATATCAAATGGAACAATACCTCGAAAGAAAATCTTGCCCTTTTGGGGAGCAAGGCACCGCTCATTAAAAATGATGGCCTTTCCTTTCGAGACCTCAACAAAAACCGACGTTTGGATGTTTATGAGGACCGACGCCGACCCGTTGCACAACGTGTGGAAAATTTGCTGGGACAAATGAACTTGGAGGAAAAGGCCGGACTCTTGTTCATCGACATTATAGCTATGGGACCGGAGGGCGAACTGAATGAAGTACCCAGCTTTAAAGATCCGATCACCTTTGCGTTCGATGCAAATTCCACCTTTGTCGTCCAAAATAAAATGAGCCATTTTAATATTGTTCAAGCACCCGAGGATCCCAAGGTGATGGTGCGTTGGAACAATAATATACAAGAAATGGGCGAGCGTACCCGTTTGGGGATACCCATTACCATTGCCTCCGACCCTCGGCACGGTGTTCGGGACAATCCCGGTGCCGGAATCGAGTCCGGTATATTTTCGGAATGGCCCTCCCCGTTGGGATTGGCCGCCACCCGAGATAGCGTTTTGGTACAAGAATTCGGTAGTATTGCCAATAAGGAGTACCGGGCCGTAGGCATCCGCTTGGCCCTCCACCCTACCGCAGATTTGGCCACGGAACCCCGATGGTCCCGAATCAGTGACACGTTTGGGGAGGGCGCGGAACTGAGCGCACGGTTGACCGCTGCGTATTTAAAAGGATTTCAAGGGGACTCCACAGGAATCAGTACGGAAAGTGTGGCCTGTATGACCAAACACTTCACTGGTGGCGGACCCCAAAAAGACGGTATGGACGCCCATTTCGCCAGCGGAAAAGAACAAGTATACCCCGGGGACAATTTTGCCTACCATTTGATTCCCTTTGAAGCGGCCATTGCCCAAAAAACGGCTTTTATGATGCCCTATTACGGAATTCCGGTTGATCAGACCAAGGAAAAAGTGGCCTTTGGTTTTAACAAGGAAATCATTACCGGACTGCTACGCAACACCTATGCCTATGATGGCATCATCTGCACCGACTGGGCCATTATCAGCGATACGTTTGCCAAACCGGCCTCGGATTGGGGAATGGAAGACAGTACCCCTTTGGAAAAAGTACAGAAAGTGATCGATGCCGGTTGTGATATGTTCGGCGGTGAAGCGTTGCCCGAACTTGTGGTGCAATTGGTACAGGAAAAAAAGATTTCGGAAGAACGACTGAACGCCTCGGTACGTCGTGTATTGAAAAACAAATTCGACCTTGGCCTTTTTGACAATCCCTACGTGAACGAAAAGGATGTGAACAGCTTACGAAGTACAGCATTCATGGCAAAGGGAAAACAGGCGCAGCGCCGTTCGCTCACCTTGCTCAAAAACGAAAAAGAACTGCTTCCCCTATCTAAAAAAAGCAAGGTCTACCTCCAAGGTTTCAACGATGGATTTTCCTATCCCGATCTTTCCCAAACCGATGATCCCGAAGATGCGGATTATATCATTTTAAAATTGAATACTCCGTACGAGCCCGGAAACGGTTCTTTTTTGGAACGTTTTTTCAAACAGGGCCGTTTGGACTTTCCCGAAAAAGAAAGGGATGCCCTCCTTGATTTGATTTCAAAAAAACCCACCATTACGGTACTTTCCATAGACCGACCACCGGTTATACCCGAGATCGACTTTGCCAGTACAGCGGTCATAGCCGATTTTTTTGCCTCGGAAAACATAATTTTAGATCTGATTACGGGAAAATTCGGTCCAACGGGAAAATTGCCCTTGGAAATCCCCTCTTCCATGGAAGCGGTGAAGGCCCAAAAAGAGGACCTACCCTACGATTCGGCTTCCCCGCTCTACACCTTCGGTCATGGGTTGGGTTATCAATAGACCGTTTGTAGCGGCAACGACAAGACAACAACAGGAAGTCGAAGGGTTTTCAAAACTAGTTCGATTCCAATAGATCCCGTACTCTTTTGAAGAAAAGGAGACCGGTTTTGCTGGATTGCCTAAAAAGGTTTGAATTTTCAAAAAACTGGTTGAACTGGTGTTTTCTAAAAAGTTGCCGTTCCTCTTTGGAAATAAACTCGTAGAACCCCATATTCCAATTATCGAAAAGCCGCTGATCGGTATTGTCCTCCATTAGCAAGGACACTTCGGCATGGCGCTGATCATGACGTATTTTTTGGAACAGCCCGTCCACCACTTGGTAATCGCCCTCCAGTATTTGAACGAACTGCCTTTCATGGTACAACAAACATCCGGTAATCCCATGTTCCGCATTGTAACTCCTTGACCCCTCCAACATCTGATACACCTGAATCGAATCGAAAGAATCCAATGCTCGGGACGTATAAATAATAGAATGCATAAAACGCTTTATAATTATCAAAAACTCATACCGGAACTATAGACCGGCCAGGGTCGCCATTTTCGGTCCGGACCATAAACCATATATCCGTTCGATTTTGAAGCTTTGGTATCCCTAGTACGCACAGCTTTCGTTTTTGATAAAAAGCCATACGCCGGAGCGATAAAAAACGATCGCTTGTTAACCTCCTTGAGGTCTTACAAAAAAAGAATAACACGCTTCATAAATAGGCAAAACCCTTATATGTTTCGAAAGATATTAATTTGATATGAAATGAGCAGAAATTTTTAGTTTCTTTATTTTCTGTAGACTACAAAATTTTAAACAGACAAAATTTATGCTTTTACGGAATATCTTTCGTTAAAAACCATGTTCTTGTATGCTTTAGGACTGCAGCGGTACTTCGCTTTAAAAATTTTACAGAAGTAACTCCTGCTGGTAAATCCGATTGCATATACCACTTCGGATACGTTCATGTCCGTGGTACGGATCAAATGCTCTCCCTTGACCAACCTACAGTCGCGAATAAATTCGCCAACGGTCATATGATAGATGTATTTGAACCCCTTTTGCATTTTGGAGGCGGACAGTCCGGACTTTCTGCACAGGCTATCTACCGAATGTTGTATTTCCGGATAGTTCTTTACGAAATCCCCGATTTCCGTTATCATTTTTAAGGAGTTTTTTGATAGACCACTGGTCGGTTCGCTCCCATACAATAAATCGATATTGAACTGTTCGATCTGTTTCGCTAAAATCAAATGGCAAATGCCCTCGAACTGCATCAATGTCGATAGTTCATTGACATATTTTGCATTTTCCAAAAGTTTGATCAGCTCCGCTATTTCTAAATTGATACGCCCTAATTGAAAGAAACCGGGGTTTTCGTCGAAGGTGTCCAACATGGCAATCGTTTTTCCATAGGAACGATCATCCTTGGAATCAAAATTTTGTTGGTACATGTCCTTGTTCAGTTGAATCAAATTCAAAACCAGTCGTTCTCCCTTAACGATCCGCAAGGTACTTGCGGTCTCCTGCATATTGGAGGCCACCGCCGTTTGCAATTCTTCTAACTTGGAAAGCCGTTCGATTCCCTCGAATTTGTGAAAGCAGTTCCCTGTAAAACAATATAAAAAATAAATTAGGCCGCCTACCGATCGATCCATTTTAATGTCGCGGTTCTCATTTAACACGATATCGAATTCCATGGCCATCAAACCCTCATCAAAACAAACACAACGTACTTCTCCTTCACCCAAATTTTCTTTCACCCGTAGTACCTGAATACCGTTTTGATAGGTGATATCACCCGGCAGCCACTGTTGCAACCATTGTAGTTCTTCTAATGTTCTTTGTTTTCTTGTGTTCATGATGGTGACACCTCCGGTCGGTCTAAACTGAATATGGATACTATTACCCTAAACAAAATTACCGCAACCCACCATAGCAAATTACCGATATAGGAGATTTGTTTAACGATATCGAGATTAAGACTCCCAATATAATGTTAAGGTTAAACAATTAATTTTTAAAGAGTTACATTTTATCTCAAACGAAACAATGACCCCTATCGGTTTTTCGTTACTTGCACCGTATATGTACTATAAACTTTCAAATACCGCAAAACGGGAACGGATAGAGAAACAATTTGAGGTATCCTTTAAATATCCTAATCTTTATCGTCCCGAAATTGTTATCAACGGGCTTCACGAAGCAACGCTACCGATACTTACGAACCAGCGTCCCGATATCGTTTCGTTGGCCATTTGGGGCATGCTTCCGGATAATTTTGAAGACGATTGGCTATCCTTTCAAGAGGTAACGAACACTCTGAACATCGATGAAAAATTTTTGGAGGACGAATCGTGGTACAGTACTGCTTTTAAGCAACATAGGTGTCTTATCATTGTTACCGGTTTTTTTACCAATTATCTGCAAAATGGGGTCGTTTTTCCCTATTATGTAGGGTTTGCCGATAACAGACCTTTTCACATCGCAGGAATATACAATACTCTTAACGATGGGTTTCTATCCTGCTCATTACTCACCGGTTCTGTAAATACCTATGTGAAGCAGTTTCAAAACCTCGGAAACACTATGCCCATTGTTATCCCGGACAATTACAAACAATTGTGGCTTGAAAATGATATTGACCTTGAGGGTTTACGAAAAATTAACGGTTCCTCCGAATCCGTTGGGTTAAAGGCCAACCCCGTGGCCCGGGATTTTTTCAAAAACAACATTTCTTATGATAGTATGTTGAACCCCGTTGACTACCCGGATATTCCGAAGGACATTTAAACCTTTCCCCCGGGCAGATGCAACCGTTTTCGATATTCGGTAGGGAGCACTCCGTATTCCTCATAAAATATTTTGGAAAAGTAACTGCGACTGCGGATACCGATATGGTATACAATTTCCGATACCGATTGCTCCGAGTTTTTCAGTAGGTCGCGGGCAATCTCCAATTTGAGCTGTCGTACATATTCATTGACCGACTTGGAATACAACAACCGAAAGCCCAATTGTAGTTTTTTGGCGCTCAGAGTAGATTCCTTGGATAGCAATTTTATGGTCAAAGGTTCCGAAATGTGGTCCAATATATAGGTGATGAGCTTGTGTATCTTTTGAATATCGGATTTGGACAGCGAATCGGGCAGCGCCTCCTTATCTTCATATTCGTGATGCTCCAGTAGTTGTAGCGCCAAAATCAAATAAAGCCGACCTTCCAAACTTAAGGTACGGATCATACCACTATCATAGGCTTTGTCAAGCGATTTCACCTGATCGGCAATCCTTAAACTATAACTTCCGCTATGTGCATAGGGCAAGTCGGAATTCTCATCGTTGAATACGGAGAAAAGCAGATCGTTCAAATACGATACATTGTTATTTTTCTTTTTTAAGAATTCCTTTTTCTTGATCCGGATTACGTTTACCTTAAGACGGGTAGCGGGCGGAAAGACAAAAGTTTGTCTCGCCGCTCGCTTGGGGGAAATAATAATATTCTGAAAACACTCCAAATCCATGGAATCTTTACCGCTTTCCTGATATTTTAAGGAACCTTCCGATATAAAAATAAATTCGACCGGGGATACCTGTGAGGTACGAAAGATGATTTCGGTAGCATGGGTCAGCTCCAGATCACAATCCAACAAGGAAACTCCCCAGTCGAAATCCATACTTCTAATGGTTCCTTGCCCTTTGGTATTATCGAAGGTCAAGGTATGTTCGCCCCACTGCTTTGCGATCGTTCCCTCCAAACAGTCGTTCAACTGTTCTAAAATAACTTCATTCTTTATACTTCTTATAACGATTTGTTGTCGTTCCTCCGTCTTTGATTTCATAGTACAAAGAACTTGGATAAGCCTTTTTCAGATTAACAAAATCGAAACCGTTATTAACACATATGCCCTAATTTGGTAACTAAAAAAAATGTTAATCGATAATAGGTCCCCTATGGAACAAAGGAAAGTTTAGCCCGTTTGGGTACCGGAAGATGTGCCACCGCGAACCTTGGCCATATATTCTCTCGGGCTCATGAAATAGCGTTCCTTAAACAATTTGGAGAAGTAACTTCGGGAATTGATACCGATTTTATAGGTAATCTCGGTAACATTAAGATCGGTAGTTTCGATCAGCTCCCGCGCTTTTTCAATTTTGGCCTGTCGGATGTACTTGTTTACCGACATGCCGTACAAATGCTTGAAACCGCTTTGCAAGGTGTTTTGATTGAGGCCTACCCGATTGGCCAGCGAAATGATATTCTCCAGATTTTCGAGTTCCGACTTTATAATTCCGGCTGCCGACTCGATGAGTTCTACGGTCGACTGGCGTAAAATCTTTCTTTTTTCGGGACCCGAAAGATCATCAAGATACAAACGCAACTGATGTGCCAGTATTTCATAGGCCTTACCCTCCATAAAAACGGAACGGGTGAAACCCAACAGTTCGCACTCCAGGGATTCTTCAATGGCCTTTGCAATATCCAAACTGTAGTGTCCCTTATAAAAAAACGAGTTGATTCCGTTCACATCGCGGAACAATTGCTCCAACTCTACGTTCATTGCCGTTAAAAAATCGTCGATTTTGACCTCGAATAACTTTCTATTGATTTCCAGACTAAAAAAACAGATTGGTAATTCGGCAGGCAACTCCAAAATTACATGTTGCCGCGAGTTTCCCGATACAAAGGCACTTTCCAACCGTCGCACTTCATATGCGTCCTCCTTATCCATGAACCGGATTCCCAAGGTAGCCTCCCTGTTGAAAAGAATACGTAGGGGCTGTATCGTGGACAGACTCATTTTTAACGAAAGAGGTTCCTTTAATTGTAAATCTATATCCAAAGTGCTCATTCCATTCGAAAAACGGACGCCTTTCACATATCCTTTGCCCTTTTCCGGTAATATGTTAAAACAGATCTCATTATTATCCTCATCACAAGAGGATCCCAGCACGTCGGCCAGGCCCCTAACCAAATCGTGAACATCCAAATCCTTAACCGATATCAAATTGGCCATTATCTTTTTTTAAAGAACTATCAAATGTACTCTTTTAAAAAAATCCAAGATACAAGATTGCGGTATTCGGACCGCCATCATACAAATAACGGAAACATAAGGCCCAGGTGGGCACTTTTATGGCAAATGGGTCAACATTAAGCACATACGAACTAAACTAAGCCATTGAAATAGAACATCTTTGTATCAGAAATTAATGTATAACCTAAAAACAAAACATATGTTACGTTGGACAATTACCTTTATAATTTTAGCTATAATCGCCGGAATTTTCGGTTTTGGTGGTATTGCCGCTGGAGCGGCCAGTATTGCAAAAGTGCTCTTCTTTATTTTTATAGTACTTTTTGTGATTTCACTATTCAGGGGAAAACGAGTCGTATAATATAAACGTTATGATAATGAAAAATATGAAACAGTTAGGAACCGCGCTATTGTTGTCTTTCTTTTTACTGGGAACAACAAGTTGCAGAGAAAAAACCACCGCGGAAAAAGTGGAAGACGGAATTGAAGAAGTTGGTGAAGAACTTGAAGATGCCGGTGAGGCAGTAGAGGAAGAAGTAGAAGATGCTACCGACGGAAACTAAATAACCAAAAAGGAAAGAGGGCAAGCCGAAAAGCTTGCCCATTTTTTATGGACAAACTCATTACACTTTTTAAAGTAAAAAAAACCAAGATTGCGAGGGTGCGGGCCGCAACTGCAGTGGGTGGTATTTTTTTTGTAGCCGCACTGCTTTTCTTGATTTTTATCGTTTGTAAATTTCTATGGCTTTAGGGATACCGTAAGTGCCATTCGGAATAACGTTCGCGTATTGTGAAAAATGTTTTTCCACCGATAAAAATAAAACTAGGCTTGTTGGTACCGGAATTGTCTCCTTCAGCCCAAAAGAGTATCTTGACCACCAACGCGTTTACTGTTTTACTTCGGAACCGGGAAAAACCGTTTTAGCGCCGCTATAGTGTCATTTTACACGGCTTATCTCGGCCACGGTCGTTAAAAATCATAGCAAAGGGACCAAGATTTGATCATCACAGTGAAAAGCAAACGGTCGAACGGGTGCCATAAAAAAATTACCGTGCAAAAACTGCTGCTTATCTTTTATAGTGTTGTTACCGTTTGGGCATTGATCAGTGTGCTCTTCCATGGGTCGCGGCCCAGCCGTTCGCTCAGTTGGATCTTAAGTATATTGTTTCTTCCCCTTCTCGGACCGCTTTTGTATTATCTTTTTGGGGTAAACCGGAGAAAATTCAAGTTTTACAAACTAAAAGCCAACCTAAAACGCAGACGTTTTTACGAAACCTATTCCGCTACCCTGCAAGGCAGTTCAAAACGGAAGATTGCCGATGCTATGGGGGAACCGTTGGCAAAAATGCTACGCAACAGTGCCGGAAGCACGCTGTATACGGACAATCAGGTAAACGTAATGCACGGTGGAAAAGAGACGTTTCAAGCGATATTCGATGCTATTGAAAAAGCCGAAAAATTTGTGCATGTTCAATACTATATTTTTGAACAGGGAGACCTACAGGATGAATTTTACCAACTTTTTAAACGGAAGGTAGCGGAAGGTGTGGAAGTTCGTTTGATGTACGATTCCTTGGGAAGTATGTCCTTTAAGGGAAAGCTGAAAGAGCGTTTTCGAAACATCGGCGTGCACACCTACCCTATGATGCCTTTGAGGATCGGTAGTTTTATGTACACCCTAAATTATAGGAACCATCGTAAAATTGTAGTGGTCGACGGTAAGGTCGGTTTTGTGGGGGGAATGAACGTTTCCGATAAATATTTGGAAGCATCCTCGGAACTGGGCATTTGGCAGGACATCCATTTGAGGATAGCCGGACCCGCGGTCGAAAGCCTGCACCATATTTTTATCAAGGACTACCATTTTGCCAGTAGGGAGGCGCCGCTATTGCAAGAAAAATATCTTCCAAAAATCCCAAAAATGGGAACGACCACCATGCAGCTTATCGCCAGCGGTCCCGATTCCGAACAACCGTCGATACTGCACCAATATATCGGCATGATCCAATCGGCCAAATCCTGCATACGTATCGCCAATCCTTATTTTATTCCCGGCCCCACCTTGTTGACCGTTCTTAAAATTGCCGCCATGAGCGGGGTACACGTAAAACTGTTGATCCCCAGAAAATCGGACTCCTTTTTGGCGAAATACAGTATGCAGTCCAATTTTGAGGCATTGCTGGGTGTGAACGTATCGATTTACTTAAGGGACAATTTTTCCCACAGCAAGCTCATTATCCGTGATACTGACTTGGCTTCGGTAGGAACCGGAAATTTTGATTATCGAAGTTTTGAACACAATTTTGAAGTAAATGCCTTGGTATATAACGAACAGATTACCTCACAGATCATCACCGAATTCGATAAGGAGTGTAATGCCGCAACATTATTGGACTACTCCACCTTTAAAAACCGCTCTTGGACGCAACGGCTGAAAGAAGGTTTTGCCAAATTTTTTAGTCCATTATTATGATACCCCTGTGTAAGAACCTACTTTATATAACCTTGACCATGCAACTATTGAACGCCCAACATACGATTCCCAAATCTATCGAAAAAGAGGCGCTTTTGGCCTTGTCCCATTATCCTGAACTAACATCGACAACGATTGCTTTTCAGTTTAAAAAAAAGCTGCGCACTTCCATCATGAAAGCACAACCCGTTTTTAAGGATTTGCTGAGATCCAAAAGGAAGCGAAGGTATCGGATATTGATTTCGGAACGTTTTCAGCTAGGAGATAGCTTGTACGAAACCAAAAACTTAAGTTCTGAAATATTGGTCGGCTGGCTAGGGCATGAACTGGGGCATGTTCTGGATTATAAAAACCGGAGTTCCCTAAATTTGTTGGGGTTTGGACTGGGATACACCTTTTCCGGCAGTTTTATAAAAAAGGCAGAGCGCACCGCGGATAGTTTTGCCGTCTCCCATGGACTTTCAAAACAAATACTGGCAGCCAAGAATTTTATTCTTACCGAAGCGGGCATAGCGGAAAAGTATCGAAATCGAATAAAGAGATTGTACCTGTCCCCCGATGAAATTATGATAATGGCGCAAGAGTTTGCCGATAAAGCAAAAGACTAAAGGAAGCCTTTCCTTTCGCTCCCCTAAGATTTTTGGTGTACCGTATTCTGCTTGCACCTACGCCAACTACCATCATACCAATAGTAGGCATAACCGTTACGTTCGAAGTTATGGTACTTGTTTACCAACTGCCTAAAAATTTCCAGTATCCGTTCCCGTTCGGTATATCGCATTTCCGTATGGCCATTTTTGGTAACGGTATAGATTCCTTTTTCCATTAAGGCATTACACCCTCCGGAATTACAGATCTTAAAATAACCGACCCCGGTCAAAATAGCCTGTTTTAGCCAGGCCTCCAGTAATTCGGTAGTGATTGGATACTTTTCGGACATATTCCAAATTTCGGTAATATTTCCAATATTTAAAACAAAATGTTAGTAAGTTTTTAGACAAAAGTGCGTACGACCATACGAAGCCTACCATCGTAATTTAACCACATCCTTAAAAAACAAATCTGATGAATATCCAGCTGGTAGCATGGACATTTGTATAATACAATTGCATCGGTATCGAGAAGTTGCACTGTCCTTTACGAATGCTTAGGCCCTTTCATGATACGTACAGGCTAAAATCACGACCTTTCCAAAGCAGCTCCGAAAACGAAAAGAAGGATACGTCTTATTGTGCTATCGTATCCGTTACGAAGGTCTCCCATTCAGAAAACCGCTCCTCTCCCATCACCCGCTCCATCTTAACCTGGCCGCCCTTTTTCTTAGATGCGGCGCTCCATTCGTGAAAGATATGGGGCGGCACCATATGCACCTTTACCCCTTTCAAGGCTTTTGAACGGGCCACCTTATAATTCTTGTTGGCCTCTTTTAAGAAGTTGTCCAAAGCGGTTGCCACGGTATCGGTATCAATGTCCGAATCGCTTCCCAAGTACCAACTGTGATAAAAACCGTCCTCAAATTTTTTGGCGCAAAGGGTATATTCCGGAATACGGATATCATATTCCGTTTCCAAACCGTGCACGGCATCGTTCAGTTTGTTTACCGAAAGTTGAGATCCAACGGTATTTAAAAAAAACTTGGTGCGGCCCGTAATTTGTATCTCGGCCCTATCGACATCGGTAAAGGTAATGGTGTCACCGATCATATAGCGCCAAGCACCGGCAACCGTGCTTATGAGCAACACGTAATCCACACCTTTTTCTACTTGGTCCAAACGCAGGGCTCGGGCCGATGGGGATAGGGATCCGTCCGCTTCGATGGCCGTTTCATCAAAAGGTACAAACTCAAAATAAATACCGTTATCGGTAATTAATTGCATGGCATCGGTGTCGGGGCGGTTTTGAAAGGCTATAAAACCTTCGGAAGCCAAATACGTATCGATTACCGTTACCGGTTTTCCCATAAGGGCGTGAAAACTTTTTTCATACGGTCCAAAGGCAACACCACCGGATGTATATACCCGAAGATTGGGCCAGATATCGTGAATGGTATCCAAACCATGGGCATCGATTACCGCTTTTAACATGAGCTCCATCCAAGAAGGGATTCCGCTCAGGGCGCCAATATCCCAATCGGGCGCTTCCTTTATGATCTGCGCCACACGTTCGTCCCAATCATCGATTTCCGCAATAGCCTCCCCAGGTTTGTAGTAGCCTCTAAACCATGATGGGATATTGCTGGCACTGATACCACTGATTTCCCCTTCCAAATGGTGTTTCCGTTGTGTTAGATCGGTGGAACTCCCCAACATTAAAATACCTTTTTCAAAAAAGTCGGCAGGTAAATCAAAATTCTTTAACGCTATAATTTGTTTGACACCGGCGGTTTTAATGGCGTTGATCATGGCATCGGTTACTGGTATGCGTTTGCTTTTCTTTCCCGTTGTTCCAGAACTCAGGGCGTAATAATCCGGAGCTCCGGGCCAAGTAATGTTCGACTGTGCGAGACCATGCTGCCGATACCACCATTCCTCGTTTATTTTATGATAATCAAAAAAAGGAACCGCTTCGGCAAAAGCGATCGGCGGGGATGTTGCTTCCAAAATACGTTGAAACCCATACTTTTTACCAAAAGCGGTGTCTACCGCCTGTGTAAGCAATTCCTTTAATACGGTACGCTGCTCGGTTACCGGATCACGATCGCCGGTAACATATTGTGAAGCGTGTACCAATCCTTTGATAAGTTGACCAATAATAGGCATATAAGTGATGTTGGTTTAAGATTTAACGGTTTAATACCATTTCAAAGTTAACATGGTATAACTCGGTCGGTTCGAAGGAAACGCCGTTACGCGTCCACAACTTGTTCCGAATGTTTGCCTTCCCAAATCTCTTCTACTAATTTATCGATAAAAGCGGGTAAATCGTCCGGATTTCTACTGGTTACCAAACCATTGTCCACCACTACCTCTTGGTCGACCCACCTTGCACCGGCATTGACCACATCGTCCTTAATGCTATGGTAAGAAGTTACCTTGCGGTTTTCGATGACGTTGGCGCTGATCAACAACCATGGGGCATGGCAAATGGCCGCAACAGGTTTTCCGCTCTTAAAGAAATCGCGAATAAACTGCAGCGCATCGGAATGGGTGCGAAGCAGGTCCGGGTTGGCGACCCCTCCAGGCAGTACCAAGGCATCATAGTCCGATTCGCGCGATTCCCGCACCAACGCATCTACTTGAATACGTTCACCCCAATTGTTACCGTCCCAACTTTTGATCAATCCCTCCTTGACCGAAATCAATTGTACCGAAGCGCCTTCCCGGTTCAAAGCGTTTAGCGGTTCGAACAATTCTGATTTTTCAAAACCGTCCGTTGCCAAAATGGCTACTTTTTTTCCTTTTAGTTTCATGTTATTGTTGTTTAGATGATACGCAGTACCCTACTACGTTTAACAACAAAATTAGGGGAAGGGCATGCGGAGGCTTTGCTGATTTGCAGTAAATCTAGGCTCATTTACCATCCCGTGCTCCGAAAATCATAAAATACCGATATCATAGCAATGATAGCGTGTGAAAAACGAAATGCACCGTATGTTGTGGACAAGATAGCTAGGAACGGGCCTGTATCGGAACTTTGGAAGAAATCGTACCCTATCGATAAAGGAATCAAGGACGGACGATACACTCCAACCACACATATCCCTCAAAAAACACAATGTTTAAAAATGTTTAAAGAGGATGTAATAAACTTCCGTTTTCGAAGCGATAACAGCGTTTATTTTAAGGTGTTTTTACAGGAATGGTATGGGAGCGAAAGCGTCTGAATCCGGTTTATGTCTTAGCACTTCGTCATGAAATCCGAAAATGAACCAAATCCGGATGTTCTCCGGGTTTGTGGATAGCCCCGATGCTTCGGCACTACGGTTAAACTCGAAAACCTAGTGAAACGCCCGGTTTTGAACCAGTTTCGGGCCGTGGTAAATTTTCGAATGCATAAAACAGGTTAAATCCCTAAAATCTTTGCATCCACAAAAAATACCGACTTTACGTCAATGGTATGGTCTTCGGTCAGTACCTCATCGGTAACCGTGTTCAACCGAAGACTAAAACGATTTTTTTTAATATAGTCCTTCAAATCATCGTCGGAGGTATCGAGTTCGATGACCGTTCCGGCATCCATCGGTACTTCAACAATAGTTGCCACCTGAAGTTCCGGTAAGTCTTCCGCACTGATGAAAATTTCCACCGATTCCAAAAAACTAAAATCGGCATCTTCCGGACTTGCCAACTCCAAGCGAAGGCTCTTGAGTTTAATTTCTTCGATCAAATCTTTACGGGTATCGTTAACGGCGAACTCCGATTCGGAATTGGTTTCCACATCCGGGGTCACTACATCAAAGGGCAGATTGATGTTTGCGGCGGATGCAATAACGACACTGGTGTCGTAATCAATATCGAATTTTGTGAGTTCATCTACCTTATCACAGGAGCAAAAAGTCAATAAAAGCACTAAAACAGAAAAAAATGGTTTCATAATGGATTGGAATAGGGTAGTCTAACGAAAAAAATGGTCAAATAGTATGGCATCTTCCCATCCTATCGGCAATCAGGCTATTCAAAAGAGGCCCATACCAATGAAAAAACAATACGATTATCAAGCAAAATTATCATAAAAAACAGGTTTAAAAGTAAGTAAAATCATCAAAAATTAAAGTTCTGACCATATTCCCATACCGTTTCATCCGATAAAAATTAGCGGCAACTAAACCTTTGTCAACTTTTACTGTTCTAATCCGATATGATAATCTGTTTTAATATGAAGCATATGTTACCACAAACGTTCACGAGCGTTCGTTCGTCCACCTTGGGCGGTTTGTCCGTTTACCCAAAAAAGTACTTTCCATGGATGGCGGTACTGTTTTTTTTGATAGGAAGTTCCATTGTTTTTGGACAATCGCGAGAAGCGATGCTGGAACAGGCCCGTACCTATCGGGCGCAACCGGAAAACTCCTCCCAAATCCGACCTGAAGACCCCAATGATCGGAATTTTGGTTCGGGAACCCCTTTTAACGATATCATATATACCATTCTGGATACTTCCTATATGGAGGGCGAAACCACGGGATACGACTATTTTTGTCCTGCCGATATCGGGGACGAATATCCGGGGGAAGATCGGCTGATGATGATCCGTTGCGTCAATAACCTGGATTTGGACAGTGGCTATAGTAGTCCTCAGGGCGACCGCATCGTTTTGGGCGTTCCCGAGAACCCCAATCCTTTTTTCCTTTCCGGAACGGATGGAATAGACAATGAGTGGGTCGTCATTTTTCATTTCAATTATCGCTTGGGCCATATCCAGCTAAGGGGAACACCGGAGGAGTACGCACTCCTCTATGCTACTACCGATGAGGGGGTGGCCACTGAGGGGTATTACCTGTTTTCCAATCGCAATGGAACCTTGGACCTGATCGCTTTTATTTTTCCCTGTGATTTTATCTACCCGCCCATAAGTGGCGCCATGCCCTCCAACCCTACTTTTTTGTGTAACGACGATGGTTCGTTATCCTTGGACAATCCGGAACAATTTCGATTTGTTACTACCAACGATACCACTCCCGCTTTGGACATTGGTTTTGATCAGTTTGGGACCCCTGATCATGAAATGGTACATGGCGTGGTAGCCGACACCGACGGGAACACCTATGTTTATGGTGCTTCCGATGGCAATTTTACAGGAAATGAAATCGGGCGAAACGAGGTGTTCGTAATAAAGCATGATCCCGAAGGAAACCGTTTATGGGTAACGGAAGTCGGGGTAAGCGATGGTGGACTGTTGTTCGATGCCATTGCCGACGGGCAGTATTTGTATGCCGCAGGCCGCACGCACGGCGCTATTGCAGGCTTTACTTCCGGAGGACAATGGGATGCCATTCTCTTAAAACTAGATCTTGAGACCGGGGCGGTCGTCGCCTCAGATCAGTGGGGCAACAGCAAATTGGATGGATATGGCAATATTACCTTGGACGATGCCGGAAATTTATATGTCTCCGGGGCGGGCAGTCCCGAAGATGCCACATCGACGGATGCCGGTCATTTGATCGCCAAACACAGTGCGGAAACCTTACAGAATATTTGGCGCGTCATCGACGAACCGGAGGACAATCCCGTTTTTGTAAGCGAAGCTTGGGGAGGTATCAGCTACATCCCCTCCGATACCCCTGGAGAAGGCGAAGTCGTAGTCGGGGGCTGGTACATGACCAATGGAGGTTCCAATGGGTTCGTATCGGTATTTGAAAACGTGCACACGACCACCCCCCGAAGGGCCCATACGCTGATCTTGGAATCGAACGGGGTTGAGGCCGATTGGGTGTTGGACAACACCTTCGATTCCGAAGGAAACATTTACGTCGCCGGATTCACTACGGGAAATTTATACGGAACCCACCAGGGGGAAGGCGATAATTTCGTGGCCAAATACGATGGAGACCTCAATCTGATCGATGCCGTACAGTTCGGAACCCCGGAATCCGACGGTCTTCGCAAACTGGAAATCGATAGCGATGACAACCTCTATGCTATTGGATATACGTATGGCGACTATGCCAAAACCAACGCTAACACAAACAAGGACACTGGGGACGTTATCGTACAAAAACTAAATTCCCAACTCGCCTTAGCGGCACGTTTGCAATTGGGTACTTCCGGTGAAGAGCGTGGTTTTCCCTTCGTCGATCGGGGTATTCTATACCTGTCCGGTATTACCGAGGCGGTGATGAAAGGTAATAATGTCGGCGGTTTCGACGGTTTTATCGTTACCGCGGATACCGAGACCCTTACACCCGATGAACTTCCGGCCCTTTTGGCGGCAAACCCTCCGGAGGAAGTGGCCGAAGAGGATGAAAACGGGGAAGAAGGTGAAATACCGGAAACCGATATCACGGTCTACAACGTGATATCCACAAATCCGGACGGCCTGAACGATTTCTTTCGTATCGACGGTATCGAGAACTATCCGGACAACCGGCTGCAGATCTACAACCGAAACGGGATTTTGGAGTACGACACCACCAATTACGGCATTGGCGACAACTTGTTTTATGGAAAATCCCAAAAAACCGATAAAACGATGCAAGGTACCTATCTGTACCTTCTTGAATACCGCTCGGAAAACGGTTTGCGCAAAAAAACGGGATACCTACAAATTTTTTAACCACTAACATGGTGTTGCGCCCATAACACCCTTACATACTAACAACAACAGATAAAGATGAAACAATATTTTATATGGAGTATAGCGGCATTTTCCTTGCTATTTACGGCACATGCCCAGGAAAGACCACAGTTTACCCAATACCTGTACAACCCGGCCAATGTGAATGCCGCTTATGTAGGAACCCTAGAGGGCTTCACCTTTACCGGAGGATACCGATCCCAATGGACAGGTATCGATGAAGCCCCAAATTCCCTTTCCTTTATGGCGGAACAGCGTTTGTCGGAACAAATAGGATTGGGACTGAGCGTTGTCAACGATGATTTTGGACCGACCTCCAACACCGATATATCGGCACATTTTGCCTATGCCGTTCCCCTTAACGACCGTATAAAAATGCGTTTTTCCTTGAGTGCCTCGGGAAACTTCTTCGCATTGGATACCGACGAACTGACCATTGCCGACCAAGAGGTGTTCTTTACTGATTTGGACAACAGTTTCTCGCCCAACGTCGGAGTAGGATTTTTGATCCATGACGATCGGTGGTTCTTCGGTCTTTCGGCACCTACCCTGTTATCGGCGACCGACGATGATATCGCTCCGGGATTCCGAACAAGAAGTAGCGTTTTTAACGTGATGGGCGGGTACCATATTCCATTGAGCGAGGATTGGGCCTTACGCCCCTCCTTTTTGCTACAACAGATTACGGATAGCCCTTTCCTATATAACCTGACCACACAAGTAACGTTCAAAGATCGGTTCCATTTCGGGGTCAATTACAGAAACGATAAGGCCATCAGTGGACTGGCCGGTATTGCCATAACACCAAATATCGGACTGGGGTACTCCTACGACTATTATACCGATGCCCTTGGCGATATCGCTAACGGAGCACATGAAATTTACATACGATTTAAACTTTCCCCTACTACTACGAACACTTTTATTGGAAGAAATTAACACTACAACATGAAAAGAACACTATTTTTTATTGGATTAATGAGCGTCATCGGCACGCTTAACGCACAAAGCAATTTTCAACTTTTAGAGGCCGCCCGAGCCTTTCCTCCCATGCCCTTGGAAGCGAACGGAATTGGCGAGTTGAACGGCTCCGAGGCCATTGTGGCCGCCGGAGCGCCGTATAGCGATCTGGAATGGACCGTTTTCGACACGGACTATATTGATGGTGAAACCAATGGATATGATACCTTTTGTCCCGTGGACCCTTCAAAGGAGTTTCCCGGGGCCGACCGTGTCAATCTGGTCGAATGCGCCAGTAAGGCCAATACCGATGTATCGTATCAAGGAGCTTCCGGGGATCGCATCATCTTGGGGTCGAAAAGAACGGGGCTTCCTTTTTTTAGAAAGGGACCCGATCGGGTCGATAACGACTATCTGATCATCAAACATTTCGATTACCAGCGGGGACATATCGAACTTCCCGGAAACGCAAGCGACTATCGTTTGTTATTCGCTACCGAGCAAAATCAAAATGTAGCGACCACGGGCACGTATCTTTTTTATGTAGCGAACAATGATATTGACCTGATCGCCTTTATTTTTCCCTGTACGGAGGTGCCATCGGATACCACCGGGCAAAATGCGGACTATTGGTGTAATGCCTCACAATCATTGGATTTGACGAATACAGCGCAATTTCGATTTGCAAGTGCCGTATCGAACAGTGTTTCCTATTCGAACGGAATCGCCCAGGTGCGCGCTATCGGTAAAGAAGTGATCGCGAGCACCGCGACCGACAATTCCGGAAACACCTATCTTTTTGGGCTTACCGACAGTAACCTTAACCCATCTTCAACGGGAGAGAACGAATCGTTAGTGGTAAAACTAAGACCGGACGGCACCACCGATTGGGTATTTGAATACCCGACCCTGAACGGAACCCTGTTTTTCGACGGTACGGTCGGCAGGGACTACGTATATGCGGCAGGGCGTACCTATGGTAGCTTGCCCGGTTTTCGCAATAAGGGCCGTTGGGACGGAATCATTCTAAAAATCGATAAAAATACCGGGCAGCTGGTCGACTTTACGCAATACGGACAAGCCGGAATCGATGGCTTTGGAAACATTACCGTGGACAACAATGGCAATTTATACGTTTCCGGTGCAGGTGCCCCCGCGAATTCAGGCCTTGGCGATAATGTATTTTTAGTGGCCAAGTACGATGCCGACAGCTTGGAACAGATATGGGTTTCCCTGGATTCGGCCACCAATACGGCCAATAGGGTACATGAGGCCTGGGGCGGTATTACCTTTGTTCCCGCAAAAAACGGTCAGAAATCCAGATTGGTCGTTAGTGGTTGGTTCGTGAACGAACCGAATGCCGCGGACAGTTTTGTAATGGTCTATTCAAATTTGGACCGTACCGCACCCACGGTACTCCATACCGCGATAATTACAAGTCCGGGTTTTAGCGCCGATTGGGCACTTGCCAATACTGTTGATGCCAATGGCAACGTATATGTTGCAGGGTATACCAGTGGCAATCTACAGGGCGGGCACAAAGGAGAAGGGGACGCCTTTATCGTAAAATATGATTCAGAACTTAAAAATCCACGATTCCGACAGTTCGGCACCTCAAAATCAGAACGGTTCCGAAAAATAGAAGTGGACGACGCCAATGGTACCGTTTATGCCTCTGGCTATACCTACGGCGATTTTAAAGGACGTAATCCCGATCGCAGTTTTCTATCGGGTGATATTATCGTACAAAAAATGGATATGAATTTGAACGTTCTGGAAACAGCACAAATCGGTACGCCCTATGAGGAAAGGGGATATTTGACCATTAAGGACGATTACGTGTTTGTAGGCGGGATGACCGAAGGAAGCCTGGTCTCTAGAAATGGCGGCTCTTTCGATGCCTTTCTTATTGGCCTGAACAAATCGAACCTTTCGGTAGCGAACGTAGATGCCAATGCCATAACGGAAGAACAACCGCCCGTAACGATGAGCGACGATATCCCGAACGATCAAGGCATTACCGTTTACAATGTAATAAGCCCAGATGCCGATGGTCGCAACGACTTTCTCCGAATCGATGGTATTGAGCAGTATCCGGATAATGTACTTCGCATCTATAACAAGTCCGGCCGTTTAGAGCACGAGACCAAAGCCTATGGTATCAACGGAAACCTGTTCGAGGGAAATGGAAATCAACGTAATAAGCAATTAAAGGGAACCTACATCTATACTTTAGAGTATATGACCGCCAATGGGAAGACAAAAAAGTCTGGCTATCTAGTGCTGCTATAACCCATTTGTGTGCATTCCACCGTTTTTACATTGTAATGGTATAACAGAACGGATAAACCGAAAAATGGAAGATGCACGAAAAAATAGCGCAGTTCGTCGAAAGCCATTAAACCATTTGGAGGCATTGCGGTCAAAAGAGCAACAGTAAAACTAAAAGACATGAAAAATATAAAGTATGTACTAGTTGTTTGTTTGATCGCATTTTTCGCTTATACACCCAGCATAGAGGCGCAAGCCGTAAGGAGACCGGCCGTAAATGCCGTTAAGGTCCGGAAAAAAGTAAAACGGAAAAAGGTGCGGCGCACCAAAAGACGTGTTGTAAGAAGAACGTTGAAGGCATTGCCGAAAGGAACGCGCGCCATCGTTTTCAGAAACGTGACCTATCATACGGTAGGTGCCATGTTTTTCATAGCCAGTAACGGGGCGTATGCCCGTGCCTTTCCGCCAAGAGGTTTTCGATTAAGAACGCTGCCCGCCAGAGCCATTAGGTTGACCGTCCGTGGTGCGCGATACGCTTACGCCGACGGACTCTTTTATCAGGAAGTACAAGACGAGTTTCAGGTAGTGGCCGCACCGGTGGGAGCTATAGTAGAGACCGTTCCAGAAGATGCCGTAGAAATGGACTATCAGGGAAACACGGCCCATGAACTGAACGGAACCATTTACGCTCCGGTCAGCGAAGGCTATCAAGTCGTTGCGCAATTGGACGACTGATATCATAGCGATACTATAGCGATTTTGAAAAAAGGTTTTCTACGGAAAACCTTTTTTTATGCCCATTGGATTAAACCTTTTGATACAAAAAGCATTCTAACCCATAAGCAGTCGGGCGGACCCTGTCCATCATTACACCAAAAACACGAATCATATGAAAATCAAAAATCACCTTAGAAAAAATACCAAAAGGCTATTACTGCTTGTTAGCAGTTGCTATATCTGTTTTGCCTGCGGCCCATCCAAAACCGCGGTAGCAGCTGAGGAAACCACCTCGGAAAAAACGACCGTTACCAAATCGGATCGAAAAGATGCACGGATGCAATTAATGGCCGACCTCGCGCTTAGGGAGGACCAACAATTACCGGTACGGGAAATTTTAAAGGAACGACAGGAAAGGATTCAGGAAATACGAAATTCGGGCGGTAACGATCGGCGTGCGCAGTTCCAGCAAATGAGGACCGTATCGCAAGAAACGGATTCCAAACTGGCCCTGATCTTGGACGAGTCACAGCTACGGACCTATGAAGCCTTTAAACAAGAACAACGCGAACAAATGAGGGGGCAAATGCAAAATAGAAGGGGCGGCCGCGGCGGTTTTTAGTAAAACGGATAGCGCCAAAAACATGAACAATACCATTGCCTTGAACCAAGAGACCATGATCGACCATTACACATCAAAAAACACCGTTTCCTTCGGGCTCGTCCGAACACCTTACCGCTCCATGGGCTGGACCGATGCGGAAGCCGTGGAGTACGTATTGGAAAAATTCACTTTCGGAGGCACGGACGAACTACGGGAAAGGCTTAAAAAAATAGGGGTCGATGTGTGGTTGACCGAACAGCTTACGGCCAAAACGGATGTCGATTTCGAGAAAAGGGCGTTACGAAAATTCCCCACTACGGGCCTTTCTCTGAAACAGCTTGCTAGAACGTATCCGGGATTGATCGTTACCTTAAAATCGGTAGCGCAACATCTTAGGGCTACCGGTAAAAAAACCTTACGCGGCCAGATCAGTTTTAACGATATGTTCGGTACCATATTGCGAAACGTCCAAAAAGTCGATCGGCGTTGGTTCTATCAAATGCCAAATGCTTCCATGTTGGAGGCCCCCATGAAAAGTATGGGCCTCGGAAACTTTATGGAACTGATGTACGAACTGGCCGGCCAAAAACTGTTCCGTGCCGTGCATGCCCCAAATCAATTGGAAGAACGTTTGGTCGATTTCTGGTTCAATCATTTTAATGTTTCCATTACACGCATCAACGATGTGGCCACCAATGTGCTCTCCTATGAACGCGATGCCATAAGGCCGTTCGTATTAAAACACTTTAATAGAATGCTGGCCGCCACGGCCCGCCACCCTGCCATGCTTACTTATTTGGACAATACCCTGTCGAATGCAAAAAAAGGGGCCGCCGTTCTGTCCAACGTGCCCTTAATGCCATTTCGCCATAAAAAGCAGCAACCGGGAATCAACGAAAACTATGCACGGGAACTTTTGGAACTACATACGCTCGGTGTCGACGGAGGATATCAACAAAGGGATGTCATCGAAATCGCCCGTATTTTGACCGGATGGAAAACAAGCCCCCTACTCTATCCCATATCAAAAAAATTAGAGGGCATCGTCCTTGAAAACGAAAGGAAATCGAAAAAATCCTTTATCGATAATGGATTTTATTTTGATGCGGCCCGGCACGATGCGGAAGCCAAAACCGTTCTCGGCAGGCACTATAACGAAAAGAAAGGGTATGAAGAAGGACAACAGCTTATACAGCAACTTGCAACGCATTCCTCTACGGCAGACCATATTTCCAAAAAACTGGCAATGTATTTTGTATCCGACACGCCTTCCTTTGTATTGATCGCTAAAATGGCCGATATCTTCGGAAAAACCGAGGGTCATATCGGTGCAACGATACGTACCATGGTAGAAGCGCCCGAGTTTTGGAACCCCATTTACCGAAAGGCCAAGGCAAAATCCCCATTTGACTTTGTGGTGAGCATGTTTCGGGAAAATGGGGCCATTATCGAGGATGCCAGTGCTCCCCTAAAATGGTTGAGTTCCAACGGCCAGCCCCTGTATGCCTTTCAACCGCCGACCGGCTACCCTACCATTCAGGAATTTTGGATCAATGAAGCGGCGATCGCGCAACGTATCAAATTCGCATACGCCCTAAGCGCAGGCAATATGGAAGGAATAAGCCCGACACGGCCTTTGGCCCCGATACAGCGATATACCTCGCCACAATTTCAAAAACGATAGCCATGTGCCATGATACAATGAACGAACGGGAATGGTCCAGACGCGGTTTTCTTAAAGGCGGCAGTTTGGCGGTATTCGGTATTACCTTGGGAGGGATTCCCCCTTTTATTGCAAAGGCCGCGACAATGCCGTTACGATCGAACGCTTTAAGCCGAAAAAAAACAGTGGTCACTATTTTTCAAAGAGGCGCTATGGACGGACTTGCCGCCGTACAACCTATGGAAAATACTTTTTTGAAATCGGTACGGCCCAACCTTTTCCTTGATTCTAAAAATAAAACGGAACAGCTATTGCCTTTGGTCGACGGCTACGGCCTAAACCCCTATTTGGGGGCGTTAAAACCCTTATTCGATAAAGGCCAAATGAACATCGTTCACGGTGTGGGCCTCCCGATCGAGAATCGGTCTCATTTTGATATGCAGGATTTTATGGAAAGTGGCACTCCAGGCGTTAAAAGTACCTCGGACGGATGGATCAATAGAAGTCTAAAACGGCCCGTATCACAAAACGCCTCTCCTTTTCGAGCGGTGGCGCTCTCCCCTAGCAGGCCCCGGATCTTTTATGGCAACACCCCTACCTTGGCCGTAGAACGTTTGCAAGACCTTCGTTTCGACCAACAGCTTGTAACCGATGAAGCCCTGAACGGTATCGGTGAGCAATATAAAAAAGAACAAAACGAACGTTTTAGGAATGCGGGCAAAAATGGTTTGGAAGCCATAAAACTATTACGTAGTATCGATCTGGAAACCCCAAAACAAACAAGCTATCCCAATAGTACCCTGGGATCTGGTCTCCAACAAATAGCACAATTGATCAAGGCCCAAGTAGGCCTGGAGGTGGCATTTGCCGAGAGTACGGGATGGGATACCCATAGCAGACAGCCCACCAAAAACGGGGCCTTTGCCAGAAACGCCCAAGACCTAGCAAGTGCTATGGCGGCCTTTTGGGAGGATATAAGCACCTATCAAGACGATGTCGTGGTCATGACGATGACGGAATTCGGCCGTACAACCCGACAAAATGGGGCATTGGGAACCGATCATGGGAGTGGGTCCTGCCAATTTATACTGGGGAACAACCTCGACCAACACTACCTACATCACAATTTAAAAGAAATAAACGAAGGGACTTGCGAGAGGGAACTGCCCGTTACCACCGATGTTCGTTCGGTTTTCAGCACGGTACTGTCGGAACATTTGAACATTTCGGCATCCGGCACCTTTCCCGACTTTGTTCCACAACAGCTATCGCTTTTTAAGCCTTGAGCCCATGCAGGAAAAGGAACTTTTACAAAAATTACGGGACAAGGAATGTAAGAATGAGGCATTTCGCCATTTGGTGGGGCGCTATAAAGAACGGTTGTATCGCTTTATACGGAAAATGATCGTGGACCACCAGGATACCGATGAAGTATTACAGCTTACTTTTATTAAAGTGTTCAAATATATCGACGGGTTTAAAGGAAATAGCAAATTGTATACTTGGTTGTTCACCATTGCCAGAAACGAGGCGCTATCCTTTTTGGAAAAAAAATCGAAACGGACCCATATGCCCATCGATATGTTGCACCAGAAGGGGATGCTGCGCCTTTCGGCAAATACCGATACGTACAGCGGCAATGAAATACAGTTAAAACTGCAGACCGCGGTTAGCCGGCTTCCCGAGAAACAACGGGAAGTTTTCAACATGAAATATTTCGATAAACTGCGATACAGTGAAATTGCCGAAATAACGGGGACATCCGAAGGCGGGTTAAAGGCAAATTACCATTTGGCGGTAAAACGATTGAAACAATCCTTACAAGAAACTTAAAAATAAAACAATGCATCGAAAAGAGATCGATCCGGAAAAAGAAAAGATAGCAGATGGCTTTGGACCTCCAGAGGCTTACCTGGATGCGTTTGAAGCGGATCTTTTTGAACAATTGGACATCGAAGAGGAATTTGGGACCACCGAAGATGGTTTCGCGCCTTCCAAGGCATATCTCGACACACTCGAAAGCACCGTAATACAAGCCTATACGGAAAATGGGCGACAAAACGACGCTGGCCCCATACCCTTGGAAAAAAAGCGGAAACGCGTCGTCCCCTTATGGTGGTATGCCTCGGGTATTGCTGCAGGACTGCTGTTTTTGATGATGTTATGGAAACCGAACGATCAAAAAGACGCTACCATTGATTTTGCAAGTTTAGGACAGGCGGAAACCTCCTATTACCTGCAGCAGGAACAATACTTTTTTACCGATTCCGATCTGGAAATACTCCTCTCCGATTCCGTTTACGACATGGAAATCGAAGATGAACTGATACAAGAAGGCCTATACGACTACCTTTTGGATATAGAAGTGGACGCCACACAAAACCTTACACCATGAAAAAAACCGTTCTATTATTCTTTTTACTCGGCACATTTGCCGTTACGGGGCAAACACCCAAAGAACGTATCAAAGCGTTAAAAACATCATTCATTACCAGGGAACTGGATCTGGGCGCCAAAGAGGCTGCCGAATTTTGGCCCATATACTTCGAATATGATGAAGCGCTCGAAAATACCAGACGCAAACAATCGCGGAAAATTCTGGAAGATTATAAAAATATAGACACCATGACCGACGAAAAAGCCCGGGCCGTGGTGAAGGAATATTTAAAAGCCGAAGCCGCGCTGTTGAAAGCGCAACAAGATCTTATCGATAATTTGGCGGGCGTGCTGCCGGATGTAAAAATATTACGCTTGCTACGTGCCGAAAAAGCCTTTAATCAAAGAATGTTACAACGCTTAAAAAACAGAAATTGATATGAAATGAGCATAAACTTTTTTAAGTATACCCTACCGAGATGATTAAAATAAGTTTATGCGAATTACTGAATGTGCAGAAATTTTTAGTTTCTTCATTTTCAGTAAACTACAAAATTTTAAACAGATGAAAAATAACCTAACGCTCGTTTTTTTGTTGCTCTTGATCGGTATCATCGGTTGTTCAACGGATAACGATAGCGAGTCCCCTCAAGAACCCGTTCAAGAACCTGTTTCCGAGGAGAACACCATTGAGGTGTTAAAAACGCCTTTGGAACGCTTTCAAGGTTTGCCCGATTACCCTTGGGAACCAAAATACGTTACGGTAATGCCATACGATCTGGAAATGCATTACGTGGAGGCCGGCCCCGCTGATGGCCAAATTGTGCTGTTATTGCACGGCAATCCAAATTGGGGTTACGGCCTAAGGGAACTCATTGCGCTGTTCGCCGAAAATGGATACCATGTATATGCCCCGGACCTCATCGGTTTTGGGAAAAGTGACAAACCCGTTTCGAGAAGCGTACATACCTATGATAACCAGGAAGCATGGATCACCTCCTTTGTAAAGGCACTGGACCTGAAAGAGGTGTACCTCCACTGTCAAGATTGGGGAGGATTGATCGGCCTACGGGTCGCTATCGAAAACCCGGAACGTTTTAAAAGTGTTGCCATTTCCAATACGGACCTCCCAACGGGCGATAATGTTTCCGAGACTTTTTTAAATTGGCAGGTATTCTCCCAAACGGTACCCACCTACTCCTTTACGGTACAGTCCGCAACTTTTTCCCCGTTGTCCAACGCGGAACTGGTGGCCTTTGATGCTCCTTTTCCCGAAGAATCCTATAAGGCCGGGCCTAGGCAATTGCCCTTGGCAGTGCCCACGGACCCCAACGTGGAAGACGCTCAAAAAAATAGCGTCCTATGGGAAAAATGGGAACAATGGGAAAAACCGTTCCTGACTATTTTTTCCGTTGATGACAACATCAGCCCCGACGCGGAGAAGCGATTTCAGGAGCGTATTCCAGGTGCCCAGAACCAGCCGCACACGCTGCTGCCCGATACGGGTCATTTCATTCGCGAAGACGAACCGGAAATGATGTTCGAACTGCTCGACGCTTTTTTTGAGTCTGGGCAATAGTCTATTTTACATATGGTTTTTGTAAGCCGTTCTCAGGGAAATCGTATATGCTTACTGGGCCTTGGATAGTGGAGAAGAAGTATTTTTCCCGTAAATTCACCGGCGCAATACCACTTTTACGTGAAACTTACCAATTTCATCGACAGACTTAAGGAGGTTAATTCCCTTTCCAAACACGAGCAGCTGGTCCTGGGAATTATTGACGCCATCAACTCCGGCCATTTAAAGGTAGGGCATCAATTGCCCTCCATAAACATCATGGTGGACGAGGTGGGCTTCGCAAGAAAAACGATTGTCAAAGCCTATGAGGAACTTAAGGGCAAAGGCTTGATCGAGTCGAAAAAGACCAAAGGATATTTTGTAATTAGCGATAAAACGGAGCGCTACCTTAAAATTGCGTTGATCTTGTATTCCTTTCAACGCTTCCAACAGGAGTTCTACAACTCGCTTCGAAAGCAATTTGGTGATTCGGTACAGATCGATGTCTTTTTCCATCACAACAATGATGATGTATTTGAAACCATCTATGCCAATATCAGTGGCAAATACGGCATGTACATAGTCTCGCCGATCGAAAGTGAGCGCAGCAGGCGATTGCTTGGTACGCTAGCTCCGGAAAAACTACTGATTGTCGACCGTTTCATCGATTTGGGCAATACCTATTCTTACGTGACCCAAGAGTTTGAAAAAAGTACCTACGACAACTTAGTGCATTTAAAACATAAAATTAAAAAGTATAAACGGCTGGTCCTTTTTTTCCGGAACGACCGCGATTATCCAGCGGGAATATTACGATCCTTTCGAAACTTTTGCAGTGATCATGGACTGCCTTTCGACGTTTTAGAACAATATGAACCTGATAGTGTCGCCAAAGATCGGCTTTACCTGTTTATAAATGATTCCGATCTATGGTCCTTGTTAAAGGACTGCCGTAACAATGATTTTAGAATCGGTAAAGATTTGGGCGTACTGTCCTTTAACGACCATATTGTAAAAGAAATCATATCCGGGGGCATTACCACCATATCTACGGACTTTAAGGAAATGGCCCGTGATACCGCGACCAACATCCGTAACCTGAGCGGCCTAAAAACGATAGTTCCCACAACTTTGATAGATCGGGGATCGCTATAAATACGACACCTCCCCTAATTGAAGCTTTCCTAGTATTCTCACCTTTAATTGTTAAAATCTTATTTTTTATGCCCTAAAAATATTTTATCATCATTTTTTTTCTACATTTGACAAGTAGCATAGACTATCATAGTACACTAATTAATCTGAACTTAAAGCATCACTTATGAAAACAAACCGCTTCAAAGGGCTATTATCGGTATTGGCCCTCTTGTTCATGGTTACCGTCGTAGCGCAGGAAACCACGGTCTCCGGAACCGTATCGGATGACCAAGGTCCCCTACCGGGCGTGAACATTGTAGAAAAAGGCACCACAAATGGTGTTACTACTGATTTTGATGGAAACTACAGTATCGGTGTTGGCGAAAATGCCATATTGGTATTTAGTTACATTGGGTATCAAACCCAAGAAGTACCCGTGGCCGGGCAAAGCACGATCGACCAACTCATGAATCCGGATACCCAAGCATTGGACGAAGTGGTCATCGTAGGTTATGGTACTTCTAATAAGCGTGAACTTACGGGCTCCGTAGCTACGATAAAAAAAGATGCTATCGTAAATGTAGTGGCCAGTAACCCTACAACTTCGCTGCAAGGGCAACTCGCCGGTGTTCAGGTAGAAAGTTTTGGAGGACAGCCCGGCGGTAGCGCCAATGTGTTCATTCGAGGGGTAAACTCGCTCAGCAACGCAGCACCGCTTTATGTAGTGGACGGTCTGTTCGTAGATAATATGGACTACATCAACCCCAACGACATTCAGGATATTTCGGTATTGAAGGATGCGGCGGCCTCCGCCATATATGGTGCCAGGGCGGCCAACGGGGTTATTCTCATAAAAACCAACCATGGCCGAACGGGTCAGGGCATACAAGTGGACTTCAGGTCCCGTATCGGGTTCGATACGCCAAGCAAACAGTTGGACTATGTTAACGGATCACAGTACACCGATTACCTGAACCAGCGTTTTGAAAATGATGGGGAGTCCACTCGAGTGGATTGGAACGGTGTGGATACCGATTGGCAGGACGAAAATTTAAGTTCTGGGGTCGTACAGGAAATGGGATTTGGTATTTCGGGCGGTGGTGAGGACGCCTCCTTCTACGCCTCCGGAAACTATTTTGATCAAGACGGTATTTTGGTCGGTTCCGGGTTCCGAAGAATCAACTTTAGGGTGAACAGCCAATTCAATTTTGGTAAATTCAGATTAACGGAATCCCTTGGTATTACGGAAGGGCGCCTACAAGAAAACAACTGGTTCGGTTGGGACGGGGTGTCCGTTCCCACCCTCCGTTTACGAAACGAGGCCAATGACGGCGGTTTTGAGGCTCCCTTTGCCGATATACACGGTCCTGGCGGTGTAAACCAATATGGACTTGCCACTTTGGAAGACAACCTTGTTACGACAAGAACCATTTTTGGAGGTGCAAAACTGGACTACGAAGTCACTGACGGCCTTACCGCTTCCATCAACTTTGGGATGGATTACGTAGTGACCAACGCCTTTCAGTTTACCCCCACCTTTTTCATGAGCGATGTGGACGCGGTTCTGAACGTCAACCAACAAAACGATCTGACCGATTTTCGGCAAGAGGACATCAATGTGCTCGTAGAACCGACCGTAAATTATGAGAAGGAATTCGGAAACCACAAAATCGGTGCCGTACTCGGGTACACCTTTTTTAAGGAGTCGCAAAAAAGCAACGGTGTTTTTGGTCAAGGAACCCCCACCAACGACATTCGGACCATCAGCGCCTTGGCTGCCAGTGACGAGCTGGTATTGTTAGGGGCCAACAACGAGGCGGGACTGGAATCCTACTTTGGGCGCTTCAATTATAACTATGACGGTAAATACATTTTTTCGGCGACATTGCGTAGGGATGCCTCCTCGCGATTTGCAGCGGACAATCAGGTGGGGTATTTTCCTTCCTTCTCCGGTGCATGGAACATCAGTGATGAAGGCTTTTTTGATTCGGAAAAAATCAACTTTCTTAAACTAAGGGCCTCTTATGGGGAACTGGGATCATATCCGGATATTTTCTATCCCACTGAAGCCGTGTTTTTGGCCAACCAATCCAATACTTCTTTCGGAGGGGCTTTGGCGACGGGCTTGGCACAGACTACCTTGGCTGACCCAAGCCTGATATGGGAGACTACAAAAACCTTCGATATTGGTGTGGACATGTCTTTTCTGGATAACAAATTTTTCTTGACCACGGACTATTTCTCCAAAAATATTGAAGATGTATTGGTGGCCATCAACCTGCCATCTACCAGTGGTGTAAGCTTACCGGTCACCCGAAACGCCGGTACCTTGATCAATCGCGGTCTTGAAGTGGACCTTACCTACCGAAAGTCGGAAGGGGATTTTAATTTTGCCGTAGGAACCAATTTTGCCTTCAACTTGGAGAGCAAGGCCGATGAAATTCCAAATCCGATTTTAGGGCCTGCCATTGACGAAGACCTAAGGGTCGTCAACAGAACACTTGCCGGACAACCTATCGGTGCCTATTATGGTTTTATCGTTGAGGACAGGGTAGATCCCACAACGGGAGATTTTGTTCGGGTAGATGTTGATGGTAACGGTGAAATAGATGCCGATGACCAAACGATCATCGGGGACCCCACGCCCGACTTTACCTATGGTATCAATTTGGACGGGACCTACAAACAATGGGATTTTAGACTGGCCTTTAACGGTGTTCAGGGAAATGAAATATACAACCTGGCACGATACTACAGTATCCTCTGGCAGGATGGTGGAAAGCTCACCGATGTATTGAACTCGTGGACACCTAGCAATACCGATACCAATATTCCAAGGGCATCGATCTCCGACCCGGCAGGAAACAAGGCACCTTCTTCGTTCTTTGTGGAAGACGGTTCTTATTTTAGGTTAAAAAACATAGACCTTGGATATACCTTTAACGACGATTTCTTTAAGGTGGATTGGGTAAAGAACGTACGCTTGTCGTTGAACGTTCAAAATGTATTCGTACTTACCGGATACAGCGGGTACGATCCCGACGTATCTTCCACAAACGGCGGTCGTGCCAACCGAAACACCGGTGTCCCCGGTTTGCGGGCACCTGTGAACCCTCTATTGGGAAGGGGTCTCGATGCGAGGGCCTACCCTAATGCAAGAACTTTTATGCTTGGTGTACAAGCCACTTTTTAAAATAAAAAAATGATAACGATGATAAAGAATGTAAAATTTCGATTTCCCGGAGCGCTCTTCTTGTCCTTCCTGTTGACATTGGGATGTTCCGATGAACTATTGGACCAACAGAACAACAACGCCACTTCTACCGAAAACTTCGGTTCTACCGTGGCCCAAGTGGAAGCGGCGGTAAACGGTGCTTTTCACCCTATTACGGATACCTTCTTTTGGGGAAGGATCGTACATACCGGAGCCATGCTACGGTCGGACGAATTCAATATTTTTGATTTTGGCAGCAATACCGCAATGTCCACTTTTTTGGGAAATCCCGGTGATCGTTGGGCGGTAGAGCCTTGGCAACAGCTCTATAAATCCATAGCACGTTGCAACAACATTATCGCCAAGGTGAACGAAGAGGGAATACCGGACGCCGAAATTCGCAATCCCCTAGTCGGCCAAGCGTACTTTTTAAGAGCTTTCGATTATTGGTATCTGGTCAATTTATACGGGAACGTTCCCCTGATTACCGAACTTCCCGACCTGGATAATCTGTTGGTAGAACAGACCGCTCCCGCCACCGTTTGGGAACAGATCATTTCCGATCTTGAAGCAGCAGAAACCCTTTTACCGGAAACCTGGGACGGCGCCAACCTTGGTAGACCAACCTCTGGATCCGCCACGGCATTGAAAGGGAAAAGCTATTTGTACTTAGGGCAATGGCAAAATGCCCACCAAACCTTGAATACCCTTGTGGGTCGGTATAGCCTATTGCCCGCCGAACAGTATGAGGACAATTTTACGACCACTAATGAGAACAATTCGGAATCGGTGTTCGAGCTTCAATTCTTAGGACAGACCACTTTTGTTTGGGGAACCGATATTCCGGGAACAGGGACCATGGGCAACTATCATATCGATTATGCCCCACCATCCAAATCTCCGGACCGTAGCCATTTGATCAATCCATGGTTACGGGACCTTTATGAGGCAGAAGGGGACGTCGTACGCCGCAATGCTTCCATTGTTTATGATTATGCCGGTGCCACGGGATACGGCGGTAGCGACTATACCACCGACTTTGCCGAAGACATTCAAGCAGCGGATGACGCGGGATTGCCTGCCATATTCACTAGAAAGTACGCCGGGTTGGATCTTGGATCACGGGACCAAGTAGATTTTCTGGGAACCAACGTAGGAAACAATTGGCGGATCATCCGGTATGCAGATGTGCTGTTAATGCTCGCCGAAGCCCTGAACGAGGATGGACAGACCCCAGCAGCAATTCCCTTTATCGACCAGGTAAGGGAACGTGCGGGACTCACCTTATTGGCCGATACCGACCCTACTATCGGTCAGGAAGACATGCGTACCGCCATTATCAACGAAAGGGCAATGGAACTTGCCATAGAGGGACATCGTTTCTTTGATTTGGTTCGATGGGGACTCGCCGATGATTACTTGGGCGCAACATCCCTTCACGGACCACATCCGAAATCGATCAGTGGAGGTGTTTTTGAACTTGGCAAACATGAATTGGTATGGATACCGAACTCTGAAATAGATGCTAACGGCAACCTAGATCAGAATCCAGGTTATTGAGCAATAAGAGACTTTCAAATTGAGTTAGTTTAAATAGCGAGTTGTCCGAAGGGCCAAGCGATATATTGCTTGGCTCTTTTGACAAAGCCAATGTACCCAAAGCGACCCGGGGATACCAGAAAGCCAATTGTACCCCTTATCAATGGTTTAAAAAACCCAGTTTTAGTAATATATTCCGTGCGTATGTCGCCAAACACTTTTAAAGAGAATAGTGCAAGTATGAAATTTGTAGCTGAATGTTACAACTTAATTCTAAAGGGACAGCTTTAAAAACCAAAAGCGGAAAATGGACGTACGAACATTCGATAATACCTTCACGAAAATGGCCGAAACCATTCAAATAAAAACAAATGCAAACGATGCCGATTGTAAGCTAGCACCTATTTTACAGGAAAAGGCGGTATCGGTATACCGTCTCACCGTATCAAAAAACGAGGCATTTGTTCCTTCCCCTATCGTTCTGGAATGGAAAGTGCCGTCGGTAAACGTAAAGGGACTATGGAAACCCACTGCCGATTTTTCCAAAAGAATCGAGGCAGACTGGGAATTGACTACCCTGGAGTCGCGCATATCCATCGACGCCCCGGTACTTTGTCTTTTTGGCAATAAGGATGAAAACATACTGTGCTTCTCCTGCTCCAATCCCGTAAATCGCGTGGAATTGAGCGCCAAATACCGGGAAGAGGACAATCTCTTTTACTGTCAGGTCATTCTTTTTACGGAATGCAACTACCCTATTAGCGACTTTAGTATCGACATTCGTTTGGACCACCGCAACATACACTTTTCCGAAGCATTACGAAATACCGCGCTTTGGTGGGAAAATTCGGAAGACCTAAAACCGATGAACGTCCCGGCCATCGCAAAAAAACCGCTATACTCCACTTGGTACCAATTTCATCAAGATCTGGAAGAGGAGCTATTATTGGCTGAATGTACGCTTGCCCATAGTCTGGGTTTTGAGGCCATTATCATCGATGATGGTTGGCAGACCAAGGATAACAATCGAGGATATGATTATACGGGCGATTGGGAGCCTGATCGTTTTGAGGACTTTGGTGGTCTGGTGAAAAAGATACAGGCCATTGGCATGAAGGTCGGTGTTTGGTATTCCATTCCGTTTTGTGGTAAAAAATCAAAAGCGTACACCAAATTTAAGGGCAAATTCCTGACCGAAAACCACCGTTGGGCCCCGGTATTCGATCCCAGATACCCGGAAGTCAGGCAATATTTGGTACAAACGTATGTCGGTGCCGTCACCAACTGGGGTTTGGACGGTCTGAAACTGGACTTTATCGACGACTTTAAAAAATATCCCGAAACGACCTTTGATCCTTCGGGCAAAGACACACTTTCCATAAATACTGCTGTAGACTTGCTCTTAAAAGCGATAACGAATGCGCTGTTACAAATACGACCGGATATCTTTATCGAATTTCGGCAAAAGTATACCGGACCGGCCATTCGAAAATATGGTAATATGTTGCGCGCCTTCGACTGCCCCGGCGACTATACCATGAACCGTGTTCGCATTACCGACATTAAACTATTGGCCGGTAATACCGCCGTTCATGCCGATATGGTTACCTGGCACGCCCAGGAAACTGTAGAAATAGCCGCCCTTCATTATATGAACACCCTTTTTGGGGTTCCCCAAATTTCAATAATGCTGACCAAGGCCACTCCTGAGCACCTAAAAATGATCGCTTTTTACACCCGGTACTGGAACGAAAACCATGAGGTATTGCTCAGTTCTGATTTTCTACCAACATCTCCCACGGAAAATTACCCGTTGCTCATAGCGCAAAAAAACAATCATACCATTATCGGTCTGTTCTCGGACACCTTGGTAAAACTACCGTTAAAGTGGCAAAAAATCGATATCATTAATGCAAAACCGAGTAGCTCGGTGCTGCTTTCCAATGAAAAAGAAAGCCCTGGCACGGGCGTTTCCTTTCAAGTATGGGATTGTATGGGAAATATTACCGTCCAAAGCGACCATTTTTCTGATTCCGAAATACAAAACATAGCGGTACCTCCCGGCGGAATGTTATCTTTGACCAGGGAAGGATGACAAAACCGTAAAACGTTTACTGGTGATAGAGCCGGTATTTTAACCTCAAAAGGAAATTATTAATCCAATTTTCGCCATGGACCGTTCCGAAATTATCGTAAAATCACCTGGAAGAATCAATCTGATCGGGGAACATATCGATTATAACCAAGGATGGGTACTGCCCGCGGCGATAGACAAACACATGTTTTTGACCTTTCGAAAGAACGGTTCAAAAAACCATTGCTCCATCATAAGCGACGATTTCGGGGAAACCTTATCCTTAAATCTGGAGCAGTTGGAAAAAAGCGACAAAGGCTGGCACAATTATCTGATCGGAGTACTATTCGAAATCCACGAACGAAGTGCCGGTCTAGAGGGTTTTGAATGCCATATCCGAAGTGAGATACCCGTAGGATCGGGCGTCAGCTCATCAGCGGCCTTGGAATGTGGTTTTGCCTTTGGGCTCAATTCACTTTTCGGGCTAAAGCTGTCCAACTTGGAGCTGGTACAGATCGGCCAATCGGCAGAACATCGTTATGTCGGCACCAAATGCGGTATTATGGACCAATTTGCATCCGTCCAAGGTAAAGCGGGCCATCTCATCCATTTGGACTGCCTTACCCTTGATTTTGAGTATATTCCAATGGACCTGGGGGACCATTGTATCTTGTTACTAAACACCAACGTTGCCCACGATCTGGCCACAGGGGCCTATAATGAGCGAAGACAGGAATGTGAAACTAGCCTCGATCTACTGGCAAGGACGTACGGTATCGAAAAATCGTTCCGGGAGGTCCGTCCGCATATGCTAGAAACCGTAGGAACCCATTTGGGCATTAAAGCCTATAAGCGCTGCACCTACGTGATCGCTGAAATAGCAAGGGTATCGGAAGCGGTAAAGGCGTTAAAGGAGAACGACTTGAAAAAACTGGGCGAACTGCTCTATAAAACCCATGAGGGCCTTAGCATTTTGTATGAAGTAAGTTGTCCAGAGCTGGATTTTCTAGTACGCTTGGCAAAGAGCGAACCCCTGATACTGGGTGCCCGAATGATGGGCGGCGGTTTTGGCGGATGCACCTTGAACCTTATCCATAAAAAAGCCGTTCCGGCCTTTGTCGAACGGGCCAAAGTTGCTTATGAGTCCGAATTCGGCAACTCACTTTCGCACTTTCAAACGGTTCCCGGCGATGGTACCGCGCTGTCACAAACTAGCTGACATTAATTTGTTTCATCCCAGCTTTTGTAGGTTGTTTCGGCCTTGGGGAAAATTACAACCGATATGGGCACTACCGTTTCGAAATACCGATTTTTCTCTCTTTATTTTAAGAACGGGGAATACGAATACCCCCAGTTAAGCAACCTTTTTTCACATCGATACTACTCCAATTTATACAAAGTAGGAATATCTTTGTCTTATTAGTTCGTTTTTCCTTGGACAATGGAGGTGTACCTATGATTTAACGGAAGAAATGGGCCAAATGGTGGACGGCATCGGTTTCAAGGAAAAAATCCGTAGCATTGTCCAAATTAAATGCCATAAGAGGGAAACGGAATCGATATCCATTTAAAAAGCCCAAGTTCTTGGGAAAAGAATGACTTATATTTCAACATTGCATCAACGTAACGGTACAGCTTTAGCGTTCAGTGGTTTCTTGATTTCTAAAAAATTACAGAATGCCCTGTAATACCGAAGACCTGTTAAAGGACCGTACCCCTAGGTATGCTTGGGAAGCGTATTCCGTTGAAGTACGTGCGTCACAATAATAATTGTAACCAATGAAACACCTACCGATTGTCCTACTTTGCATTGTTTTGACTTCTTGTGTGTCACGGCTCCGACGTCCGGGACTATATGGAACAATAGCCGACTTTGAAGGGAATCCCGTTACCAATTGTACGGTGGGAGAAACCAAAACGGACGAGAACGGGTATTTTCGATTGCCGGAAATTAGATACCGACAGTTTTTGTTGACCGAAATGTTCCAAATGGAGGCTCCTCCCCTTTTCATTTTTGAAGTCATCGATAAAAAGGGATATGTTCCTAAGGAAATTGTAGCATTCAGTTCGTTTGGAGGCGGTGCCCGCAAGGGAGCCGAATGGAATTTGGATACCATTCATCTCAAAAAAGAAGATCAAAAGCCAATTAATACACTAGTAAAGCAATGGCGCATACATGCATACAATACCTCGGATACCCTTTACTTTTTAAAGGACGAACACCGTGGCTGTATGGATCGGAAGTGTGGGGATATCCACAACAAACATCAGGCCTATAACGCGGTTCATCTCTCTTCTCTGGGAAACAGCGATAGCACGGTACCCGTTATGCTCAAACATTTTGACGCCCTGGTCGTACCCGAAAACAAGTTCAAGATCTATAGAGTCACTGCTTATGAAGATAATGAGCAAGGGATAATGGCCCTTAAATTTCAGGACAGCGTACATACAGAGGGAAGCTGGCAACTGAACGATTTGCTTTTACAACTGAAAAGCGCGATTCCCGAACTTAACGGTAGCTTTAAAGCCGGGGAGTTTGATTATCACTATATGACCTGGATACGAACCGTACCGAATACAAAGTAATACCCGTGTTTCTTCGCCAAAATTTTTAAAACACGCAACTGTCCGAAGAAAAACGCTTCTGGCACCCTTGTATTATCTTTTGGGACTATAGGGAAAAGTTTTCGGTGAACTATCTGTACTTTAAAGGGCCCTTAGCAATCCCAAAGCCTTATGGACCAAAAAATGAAAAGAACACATCGAAAAAAAATCCTTTTAATGGGGGTACTTTTTGGTTTCCTCTTTTTACCGGCTATCGTAGGCGCGCAACACCCCCAACTTCCCATTCACATAAAAGAAAGCGGGTTTCCCTTTTATGAAAGGTACACTCCCGACATTTATGGCCAAGATCCTTTTAACAACGTAATTGTACAAGGAGATAATGGGCTGTTATATATTGGTAACAAGGGGTTATTGATCTATGATGGCAGTAATTGGGATTACTTATCGCTACCGAACAAAGGCCGGGTTATGTCGCTTGCCAAAGATCGGAACGGAAAGATTTATGTAGGGGGGAACGGAGAACTTGGGTATTTGGACACCGATAGTATGGGAAACCTAAAATATGTATCGCTACTGGAGCATTTAGATGCAAAACATAGGGAGAACTTGGCCGTTTGGCAGTTGCAAGCCACTCCCCAAGGGGTTTTCTTTAATGGGTTGAACGTTTTACTGCGATGGAAAGATGATGCTTTTACAGCTTGGCCCGTAGCAGCAGGGCAATCGATACGAACGAGCTATGCCGATCAAAAGCTATATGTTCAAATACTACATTCGGGCAAAGGATTGCATGTTCTTGAAAAAGATACCCTAAGACCCTTAAAAAATGGCGCCCGTTACAATGATTCCCCTATTCGCTTTATACTGCCATTTAAAGAAAATCAAGTGTTGATCGGTACCAACTCAAGAAATTTGGAATTATATGATTCCGGTACTATAACACCTTTTAAAACAGAAGCGGACGATTTTCTAACCAAAAACATTCTGGGGAGGGCTACCCGGCTCCGCGGTGGAAATTTTGCCATTGCCACCCTTAGCGATGGACTAGTGGTAATAGACACCTTTGGAAGGCAACTTTTGCGTGCCACCGACGACACCCTCTCTTCCTCAATGATCGTGGACATTTTTCAGGATCGGGAAGGCAACTTGTGGATCGCTACAAGCTTTGGGATCACTAAATTAAATTATCGCAATACGGCTTACTCGAAAATAGGACATGAAGTGAACGTCAGGGGTTGGGGCCAAAAGGCGAATCGCTTTAAGGGGCGCATGGTATTGGGTACCGAAGCCGGCCTTTTTGTTCAAGACAGTTCCGTACAAAGGACCCCTTCATTTTTTAAAATCGGAAATTCACAATTTAGAATCCATGATCTTATCGTTTTTAAGGACCAGTTGCTCGTTGCAGGCGAACGCGGTATTTACGAATTGAAGGAGCAAACCTTGCAACTCCTACAAAAATGTAATCCTTTAAGTTTAAAGCGTTCCAAATTGAACGATTCAAAAGTGCTCATCGGTACTACAAAGGGTTTGATGACAATGGAACAACGGAATGGGCAGTGGCAGTTTAACATGCCGATACCCCAAATTAAAGAAGAGATCTATACGGTTATAGAAATGACAAATGGAAATTTATGGTTGGGCACTAATTTTAGCGCCGCTTACCAGGTTTCATTTCAAGATCGGCAACGAGCATTGCAATTGGAGTCTCCACAAATAGCCCGTTTCGATAGTAAAAACGGCCACCCCAATGACGTATTATACCAATATAAAATCGACAACCAGGTCTACTTTTCTGCCAAGTACTATAAAAAAATGTACCGATTCAATAAAAAAGAGCAAAAATTTTATGAAGATGGTACGTTGGCATCGAAACTGGGTTTCCCTGGGGAAACCGTTTTTGTTGAAGCGGTAGATAATTATGGTACCATTCTATTTTCCATAAAAAACGACTCCGAAAACCCGATACAATACTTGGCCTTAAAACAGAAAACAGGTACTTACATTAAAAAATCGATAGCCAAAGAATATATTGCTTCCCTATTACTTTTTTATGACCCCTTGAACAATGTAGCATGGTTTGCAGGAAAAAAAGGTACTTTTCGGTATGACCTCAATATCGTTCAACAGGAACAAAAGCAAAGTAAGACCATTATTAGAAAAGTAGGTTACCAAACGGATTCTATATTGTTTGGCGGCTACAAAGTACAGGTTTCAGAGGGAGGGCCTTCATTACCCCATGCGCAAAACAACTTTAGTTTTAACTTTAGTAATCCTAGTTTTTTTAATGAATTTTCCAATACCTACCAGTATCGCTTGGACGGGTACGATGAAAATTGGTCTTCCTTTTCTACAGCAAACCGTAAGGAGTATACCAATTTGCCTAAAGGAACATATACCTTTCGTGTAAGGAGTAAAAATTCCCAGGGAAATTTAGGGGAACCGGCTTCCTATCATTTTAAGATTCTTTCGCCTTGGTATCTAAGGTGGTGGGCATATACTCTTTATCTGGCCATGATCATGGGAACGGTTTTGATGCTATGGAAATGGAAGTCCACTCGTTTGATACGAAAAAACTACGCACTTGAAAACCTGATCAATGAACGTACGGGAGAACTGGCCGAAAAAAATAGCTTGTTGCTTTCACAAACCAATCGTTTGAAGGAACTGGATAGCATGAAAACGAGGTTGTTCGCAAACATTTCCCATGAATTTAGAACGCCTTTGACCTTAATAAAAGGGCCAATAGACGCTTTGGAATCATCAAACGACCAAATATTGACCACTTCCAATGTAAGAATGATCCGAAGAAATGCCGACCGCTTATTAAAATTAGTGAACCAGCTTTTGGACCTATCAAAATTGGATAATGGAAAGCTAAAGCTCAATCCTTCAGAAGGAGACATTTTTAAATGCATCCGTTCGGCGGCATCCTCCTTTAGCTCTCATGCGGCGCAACGGGGGATGGATTACCAAGTAAAGGTTCCTTCGACATTTTTATGGGTAGCGTTCGACAGGGATAAACTTGAAAAAATCATGTATAACCTATTGAGCAATGCCTTTAAATTTACAAACGATGGGGCGGCGGTAAAAATAGCCGCAGTGTACAAAGAAGCTTCCCTTCATATTAAGGTAACCGATTATGGCCAGGGAATTGCTCCCGAAGGACTTGGGCATATTTTTAATCGTTTTTTTCAGATGGACGATAGCTATACCAAGGAAAAGCAAGGGTCCGGTATCGGATTGGCCTTGACCAAAGAGTTGGTAGAACTGATGCAAGGGGAAATTTATGTGGAAAGTGAATTGGGAAAAGGAAGCAGTTTTAAGGTGGTGCTGCCCATGGAAGAAATAAAGTCCCATAAAGCCGTATTCGACCAATCGATTTCAAAATCGGCATCCCTTTTGGAAACACCCCCTATTACGGCAATAAGACGTAGTGTTCCGAGTGCCATACATGCAAACAAAATACTGATTGTAGAGGATAATGAAGACATGCGGTTCTTTATTGCGGAGCAGTTAAAAGAAACCTATGAAATAATCGAGGCGACAAATGGGGAGCAGGGCTTGGAAAAAGCGATCGAATTGGTCCCTGATTTGATAATAACGGACGTAATGATGCCCAAAATTGATGGGATAACGCTTTGTAAAAGACTAAAATCGGACCGTATAACCAGCCATATCCCCATAATCATGCTTACGGCAAAAGCGGGTGTCGAGAATAAAATAGTAGGCTTGGAAATGGGTGCCGATGTCTATTTGACCAAACCTTTTAACGGCAAGGAAGTAAAAGTAAGGGTGAAAAACTTAATCCTGGAACGGGCCAAACTTCGAAAGCTATTCGGGACGAAAGCCACCATAGTACCCAGCGCGATAACAGTGAATTCAATGGACGAGGCGTTTTTGAAAAGGGTATTGCGGTTGTTGGAAGAACAACATCGGAATCCCGATTTTGGGGTACCGCAAATGCAAATGGAACTGGGAATCAGTAAAACACAATTGCATCGTAAGCTAAAGTCCCTTACCGACCATGCCCCGGGCGAATTGATGCGTAATTTCCGATTAAAACGGGCGGCCCAATTATTGGAAGGGCAAAGCGACAACGTATCTCAAATTGCCTATGCAGTAGGTTTCAACAGCCTTTCGTATTTCACAAAGTGTTTTAAAGAACTTTATGGTGTTTCCCCATCCGCTTACAAGAACGCGCAAAAACCTCCGCTATAAAACCGAAACGATGCCACTTGCAGATAATTCCAGTGGCATCGGTGTAGGTGCCGTATTGACGGTATGTGCCTTTAGTAATTTGGCGAACAATCTAAAAGGTTTTACAAAACCGCTTTTGAAACCAAATGAACAACTTTTGGAACTATAGTGAATCCTTTAACGTTACCAGAAATCTACTTTTGATTCAACTTTTAACCGAGCTCCTTATGAATCAAAATAACCGCATTACTTTTACACCTGCCCTAAAACATTGCATCTTACCTTTATTGCTGAGTTTTACCCTAGCTTCCTGTAAAACATTAGGAACACTTTCCGCCAGTAGGGATTTGTCAAATGTTTCAAACGAACTCGTACTGGAGATAAATAAATTCACCTATACCATTGCCAACGAACACGATCAGTTTTATTCGTTTATCGGTGTGAGGGCTTTGGCCATGGTACATTTGGCCATACATGACATCTTCAATTCGAGGACTGCTCAGTACAAAACGTACCATTTTAAAGGAAGCGCCCCTAAAATTGACCCGTTAGCGGCCTCTATTACGGCAACCAAGACAATCCTTACGGAAGCGTACCCCGATAGGAAAGATACTATCGCTATGGTCTGCGAAGCGTGGTTGCAAAATATACCCCATACCAGTAACCGATCGGAGGCCACCGCTTTTGGAGAACGGCTAGCGAACAACTTGATCGTATTTCGAAAAAATGACGGGCATAGGAAACAAGGGAACTATACCCCTATGACCAAACCGGGAAACTATCGGTACACCCCAGGTTATGACTGGGTGTTGAAACCTGATTTTTCAGTGGCACGCCCCTTCACCTTGGATTCCCTTACCCAATTCCGATCTCCCGCCCCACCCTCAATTGCTTCGCAGGCTTATGCGGAAAGCTTTGAGCAAGTAAAAACGTTCGGGAAAAAAAATAGTGGCGCGAGAACAACGGATCAAACGGATTACGCCCATTGGTGGGCCGAATTCGGGGAACACAGTTGGAACAGGATCGGCCGTATTACGGCACGGAAAAAAGCCCTACCCATTGTAGCTGCCAATAGAATGTTCGCACTCTTGAACATGAACCTCTACGACCTCTACCTGGCCTCTTTGGAAAGCAAATATCACTATGATACCTGGAGGCCTTATACCGCAATCAAAAATGCGGCATTGGACGGTAATACAAAAACAAGGGGAGACAGAAACTGGAAACCGGAAATGGTGACCCCGCCTTGGCCCGAATATCCTTCGGCCCATGCGGCGACCGGTGCCGCGGGAGCAGAAATTTTAACCCATATTTACGGTACTGCCAAAGTTTCGTTCGCTATGCAATCAACGACCGCTTTGCCAAATTCAAAAACAAGGTATTATTCTGATTTGGACGAGGCCGCAAACGAATGTGCCGATTCAAGGATCATGAACGGATATCACTTTGGTTTTGCAACGGAAGAGGGAAAAAGACAAGGGAGGGCCATTGCAAAGCATACGATAAAGCACTTTTTAAACCCGAACCGGTATACCGACATACGGTATGGACAAAAGTAACTTTTGTCCTAATAACGACATCACTCAAAACAAGGTGTATTACGGGTATCGTTCAAAAGACAACAAATTGATTGCTACCTACGCCAAAAAAGTAGATTTCCCATGACCGGCATCCAAGAATTATCGACCACGATGGCTCCTTCCCCAACAGAAAATTAGGTAAAAAATCCAATTGAGACCATTGTACAAAGTTTTGGAACTATCCTGAAAATCATTATTAAGGCTTCTCTATAGTTTCGTACTCGATAATTTCAAACAACAGTACTTTTCAACAACAATTAAACATGATTTCATGAAAAAGCAAAAAACCAGTTGGATATTACTCATTGCTTTGGTAGCGGGTACCGCCCTGTACTTTTTCCTTAAACCAAAAATGGAAGAAATGCCACCAATATTGGTGGACGACGAGCAACCAAAGGAAATCAAGGATTCCGAAATAAAGGAAACCGACGACGAAGGGAGAACAACATCCCAAAATGATTTAGACACAAAAACAAATGAGGGTACGCGAATCGTCTTCTATGAAGGAAACGGATGCGATCAAGATGTGGTACAGAGTATTGGGAACAAAAATTTTGATGGACGTGCCCAGAAGAACGATGAGGCCCGTTCGGTAAACCTGATTCAAGTACCAAAAGGAACGGTAATAAAAGTATACGATAACCCAAAAGGCAAGGAGAATGATGATTTTGCCATAATACTGGTCAAGAAAAAAATATTCAATTATTGCATTCGCACCTTTGAACAGTCGATATATAGTAGCAATATCGAAATGAACTATACCCGAAAAAATGGCCTCGACGGTAAAATTTCCAAAATAGTGGTCCATTATCCAGAATAAACGAAGCACCTAAAAATTCAAATCATATGAGCAAAAAAAAAGATTTTAGAACAATCGAATTGACCTTATTGTTTCGCGCCGAAGATGGTCCTTTACTAGGAAGTTTTTATGTCAGTTGTGGATCTTTATATCTAAAACATTTCAACGTTGCCCGATCCGAGGATGGAGTGGTACGCTTGGGCAAGGTGGAATTAAAATGCGATACCACACCTATTTTTTCCATTCATGGCCATCCATTTATCGAGGAAATTCCAACGAGCATGGTCAAAGGCGACTACTATTTTAAACCACAGGCGATAACTTTAAATAGCGCAAAACGGGTGGTTATCGAAGTACGGCAAAAAAGAGGGGAACTGACCTACACCAGTGAACATTCCAAAAGCAGTCAGGAGGCATGGAAAGAAATTTTTGCCAGAAAATATAATATCGGTTCTGGAACCATTGCAAAGGCCTTTGCAGATGCCAGCATTAACTTCGAATTTGAAGACCATAAGGGCGGTAGCGATGCTATGACCAAAAAAGAATCGTTTACACATACCTTTCGTTTTCCATTACCGATTTTAAGAATAGCACAAGAGCGCAATAGCGCTAATGACATCAATTGACCAGAATTCAAATGAGTCCAAAACAAAGGTATAGGGCTTGATTCCCAAAACTCAATTTCCAAAATATCCCCTAACGAACAAATAGGCACCAAAATGGCTTTCGGACCGAAACTCCGGGATATCCAGATTTCGATGTACCAAATCGCTTTGAATGGCATGTCGTAACAGTCCACTATCGATCCCGGCACCGATGTCGAGGTTATAGTTTCCTTTGGACAATTGCCCTTGTAAAAAGAGATCTCCCCTCGAGATGTCGGGACGTATCACTTCTTGATATATTACATCTCCGCCTTCCAAAGCCTCGCTTCCCCTCACCGGAATTCCGGTCGCCATTCTCAAATTTAAACTCAGATTGTTCAACAACCATCCACTGCCCATATCGATGCCGTTGTTAGGGATATAGGACAGGCTGGCGCCCGCAGTATCCCCTTGATCGCCCCCGTCCCCGGTCGGCCAAAACGCATGATCGTTCCAATAGGCAAGACCCACAGGTCCTAACTGTAGTCCCAACACCCCTACCCGTTGTTCCTCTACCTGTTGCATTTGATGGAGCGAGGCATCATTGGAAACCATGGTAGAACGATATCCCACATCCAAATGAAAACGGTCGTTTCCCACCCGTAAAGCGGTATAGGAATCGCTACGGGCATTCCCCGTTGTCTGGCCAAACTGCATTCTTTGATCGGAGTTCGTGTATTGGGAAAAGGAAATAATACTTACTAAGGGAAAGTCCGTAAAAAAGTACCGTCCCGGAGCGTAAAAGAAATCTCCCGACTCCGACAAGGGTGTTGTTGGAATAAGGGGATAACCGGACAAACGACCATTATCGATCGTTAACGGCCCAAAAGTGGTCGTAGTAGTATCGGGCGCGGCCGCAGTGGTGTTCCCGCTTCCAGCATCGGTGGCGGCCACGGGGCCCGGTGATGAAACCTCGGGTACCGTTAAATCCGGATCGATGGGATCGAGCCGTAGTCGATCTGACTCGTCCAAAAGGCTAAAACGACTCGGCGACAGGCTAAAACCATCCAACCCTCCCGGATCTATTTTATTTATAGGGTTGGAATCGCAGTATTCATAAAGGTTGATCCCTCCATTGGTGCCAATGGGATCAGGTTTCGACCATCTTCCCAACCACGGCAGGTAATAACGTGCGGTATGGTAGTTCATCCCACTTTCCTCATCCCGTTCCATACCGGTATACCGATATCGTTTGGCAGCGGCCTTTACGCTTTGATCCACCGCTTGGTACGAGGTGGTGCCGTAGGGATAATACTCCTCATACGAAATAAGGGCTCCCGAAGCATCCAATTCCAAGGCCGAAGACCCCAGATGATCCGCATACTGATACCGTACCGACCGATCGGCAGTGGTGTCCGATCCAGCAGCGATCGTTTTGGTGTCCACCAAGGCTACCCGACCGGCATTGCCCGCGATATGGAACGACTCCCGTTCCAATCGCACCGAACCATCTGGGTCGAACTCGCGGTAGACCTCCAAATTTCCAAAATACACCCGTTCTTTAGTTATGCGGTTGCCATCGGTAATCGTTTTGCGGTTGCGTGTTCCTGTTATCGTGTACCAATAGTGGGCAGTGCCCTGAATAATGGATACATGCGTTAACCGATCGAAACAGTTCCATGTTAAACCGAACTGTTGCGGTGTATTTGGTTGCAATCCCTCCATATTCCCATGAGGATCATGCGTGTAACGCTGTACGTCAGCGCCTTGGGTATAGTCCAACAATTGATTGTTCTTTTTAACGGTTTGTGCTACCCCTAAACGTTGGCGATCTCCATCATTATTGTTGTAACCCAAAGTTTTGGTCCACCGATGCGTTAAACTCCCCAAACCGCCCAAATGACGGATATTGAGCAAGTTTCCCGTAGCATCGTAGGTATAGTGTTGGCGGTATTTTTGAAGCGCTGTTCCATTACCGGGATGTGGCAATGCGGTTCGCAAATGGTCTATCCTTGAATCCGGTATACTGGCATGTACGCCCGCTTGTCCCATGTGTTCCCGTCCTTTGGCAGTTATCAACCGGTACAGGGCGTCATAAACAAAAGTCTGGCCAGGAACGGTCATCTGGTTGTTAAAAAAAATGGTGTCCTGTGCCAAATTTTCGATACTGGTCAGGTTTCCAACGGAATCGTAGGTATAATTAAGGTCTTGAAGCGTTTCCGAAGTATTCACGGTTCTAATTCGTACCAGTCGAAAAGAGGTTTCATCGTATCCATACCTTGTAACCGAACCGTTCCCATAAAAAATCGCTTTCCGTTGTCCTTTTTCGTCATATTGGATATCCCGTACATATACCAATGGCCCTTTTTGGGCAATGTTACCCCTTACTTCACGTAACAGCCCTGCCTGGTTATACGTGTAGTCTACAACGGAAAGGGTTCCTCCAAGCCGTCCGGTATGTTCCTGAATTGGCCTGTTTTTAGCATCGTAACTTTTTTTTTCGGTGAACACCTCAGGTTCCATATCGGAATCTGCTTCCCAATGCGGTATGTTGTAGGTATCTGCATCAAACATTATAAGCGGTTTTAAGGAGTGGAAATCTTTGTTATTGCGTGAGCCACGTGGGAAATAAAAACTCTTTTAATCCCAAGGAAATAAGACTTCCGTTGCCGTAATGGCATGCTGATTCCCGGTGACCACGACAAAAACTCCCATTAATGGAAAAGTATTCACTTTAGCGGTAGGGACCCAAAATAATTGTTTGTGTTGCTCCAAATCCTGTATGAACGGTGAACAAAACGTTCCATCATCGCTTTTGAAGGAATACTACTACCAATTTTCTTGAGGGAATAATTTCTACAATTCGGCTTAAGGTTTTTTCAAAAACTACGACAAAGAAATGAGATGGGTGCAAGGCCTTCCGTACTACTTGGTGAGAACCCCGTTTGAAATCGAGCCGCGAAAGCGCTACCCCGTAATCGACTATCGCTTATGCAAAACGTTGAAAAATTCCATCCCGAAATCAATAAGGTCTACCTGATGGAACGGCACTCGCTCTTCCATATCATTTCTGGAACGGGAAGCATCCAAGTCGATTTTAAGAATTATTTCGACTGGCAGGAAAAAGCCATTTTTTTAGAAAAAGGCCAATACATTAAATTTTTATCGGACAATTTTAGGGTCCGTAAAATTGAATTTTCGGACCAAGGAAAATTGCATGCCTCGGAATTCCGTGTATTGTTCAAGCATTTGGTTTCCTTGGGATATATCGATTTACCGGAATGCACGGAATGCAGCTCTTTTTTATCGGAGCGTTTGTCCGCCAATACGGCTACGGATATTATGACCGTCGCCTCCAAACAGTGGTATTGGCAAAATCCGTTCAATGCCAACAAGGAAGAGTATCAGGTTATCTTCGATATCAAGGAAGTTATCGATAAAGAATATGCAAACCGATTGTCCGGTAACGACCTTATGAACCAGATCAATGATCGAGGGTATAACGTTCAAGCGCTTTTCAAAAACAAAGTTGGGCTATCCCTTACCGGTCTGATCCAATCCAAAAGGCTAAACGAAAGCCAAAAAGAAGTTGCATTTACCGAGAAAACGATTCAAGAAGTTTCCTATGACCTGGGGTTTAAGGATGACGCCTATTTCAACCGCTTCTTTAAAAAATCGACCGGACAAAGCCCGAAACAATTTCGTGAAAACTTTGATTTTGAACACCGCGACCAATTCTCGCAAGACCTTTTGGAGCTGCTTCAAAAATACCACACCCAAGAAAGGTCCCTTGAATTTTACGCCGATAAAATGAACCTTTCCATAAAAGCGTTGTCCGTTAAAGTACGTCATAAAATGAATACCTCCCTTGGTCAACTCATACGATTCGAGCTGGTGAATACCGCCAAATCGATGCTGTGGGAAGGACAATCCGTTACATCCATCTCCAGAAAACTGGGGTTTGAAGAACCCAACCATTTTTCAAGGTTCTTCAAACACTATTCCCAAAGCACTCCTACGGAATTCAAACAAAAAAAGACAACATTTCACCACTTGTATCAAAGTAGCTAAAACAGCTTGTTGCCGTTTCGGGTGCCGTCTGGAAAGAAACGTTCATAAAAAAGCCTATAACCGTATAACCGAAGCGCTGCTAAAAGCTTCTTAAAATTGTCCCGACAGCCCAAAAAACGATTGCCTCCAAACGTTTTTTGGGCCGGTCGCATTCATTGGTATCCGTCCGATCGTCAATACTTACGAATGGCCGTTCTTTCCTAGAGCCACTTAAAGGTGATAAACGAAAATCAGGGGCCCCTAAAGGTGGTGCCGGTAAAGTTCGGCGATGGGGCATATTTTCGTCAAAGCAAATCCATGTCTACAACACCTTGCCCTACCTATGATGCCCTGCCGCGGCAATGGTTGTAGATCTCGTCCAAACCCAATCGACCATCTTTAAAAACCGACCAGGCTACAAAATTCTTGGAACATCATTCTAAACACGCATCTCCAAACCCAAACATAAAGTACAATTCTTCGTCCTTTTTTTGTAGCGTCCAAACTAGTATATAGGCCCATCTTTGCAATGTAATCATCCTTAAAAGACCGGCTACGATGTAGAAGGTTAGGATGTGATACAGGTACCAAATCCCGGGTCGAACCTAACCCGTTTCGCGTAAAATAGGAAACGTATTTTTTGTTCTTGAACACTATCGTATTGCATCCCGAACAGCTTTGGTCGGCCAAAAAAATAGAACCAAACCGACGCCTTCGGAGTAAAACAACCGGAAACAACTGTATAAAAACACTTTTAAAAACCTTTAAATCTATTCAATTATGAAATTTGTAACGAAACGGATCCATGCTTTTTTGGATTATCCTGTAGCAATAGCGTTAATGGTACTACCCTTTCTTTTGGGCTTGGGCGGTACGAACAGCATGGCCCTATATTTATCGTTGATCGTGGGTATCGCGGCGTTTGTACTGACCGTATTAACGGACCATCACTTGGGAATCGTAAGGGTGGTGCCATATAAAATGCATCTAACGGTCGACTTTTTGGTAGCGGTCCTATTTGTGATTGCGCCCTTTATTTTTTCCTTTCAAGGTATCGATGCCTATTACTATTGGGTAAATGGTATAGCGGTACTGACGGTAGTAAGCTTACACAAGCCGGAAGCCGTCGCCGCCTGACCGACTTTCCCTCAAAAGTATTCCTTTAACATATAAACAGTAAGAAAAGCTCTTGGTTGCAGGGGCTTTTTGTGTTTCCAATCTTCATTCCCTTATACCCTCGGAACGGTAAAACACTAATGGATGAATACCCTTTTCCTTTAGACTTATTCATTAAGGTGTCGTACCCTAGGCCTTTGCGAACAAAGAGCATGGAATCTGGTTCCATCACCCATTAGCACATCCTCCTATACCCAAGCAATCACGGTCTATTTGATTAAAAAAGGTAACGTCTCATTTGATAGATTATCCTAACGGCATGTATTCCCTATCAATATTAAAATAATGTTACACATCATATTTGTAGGATTTTACAACAAAAAATGAAAGTTTAAGAAAAATTAATCTAGGTTTATCGCTCCTTTTTTAAGACCATTTTAACTTTTAGATCCATGCTACCTATCATGAAGTACGACGTTCGCCCTTTCACAAACGAATCCTTTTCTCTTACCCAACTTGGAAAAAAGGTTTCATGTTTCTTGATTTTTCTATTCCTACCTTTAACAGCTGCCGTAAGCGCGAATTCCATAGCCAACGGTAATCCGCTATGTATTGCCCCTAACGAAAATGTTTTTGGGGCTCAAAAAAAGGCGACTACCGCACTATTTTTTCTCCAATTCCCGACAATGGCACCACCGGTAATTGATTTGAACGGTACCCAAGCCGGCGTAAACTCCAATGTAGTTTCCGAACCCGTTTCGGGCTCGGTAGGCCCGACCGTAGAATTTGGTGCCGCAGTTTCTACCGATGACGGAAACATCTTAAACGCGACAATATCCTTTGTTGGGGTAACGGACACGAATGACGAATTTGTTGGTATCATAGACAGTGGTACCGGAGGGATTGGCGCAGTCTATAATTTATCCACCACGGCAGGCCCATCCAATATCACGGCGGGAGGCAGTACCCTGACGGTTACGAACACCGGTCCTGGAGTATTTTCCATAACCGATAGTGGCTCCGGTCCTATTCCCGTAGCGAATTTTAACATTTTTATGGCCAACTTTCTGTATGGAAACCAACGCGGTTCCGGTGGTGCCACCGAGGGTGTACGTACCATGACGGTCGCCGTAACCGATGTTCAAGGTACTTCCAGCGCCGATGCCTTTATCAATGTTCAATACCTCCCACAAGCTTTTGATGACACCAATTCCGTATCGGCAGACGATACTTCTACCGTTTCTGGAAATTTAGCGGCCAATGATACCGATCTTTCATCGGGGGACACACTTTCCGTTTCCGAAGTAAATGGATATTCTGCCAGTGTAAACAATCCCTTCAACTCCACCTACGGAACCATAACCGTAATGGCGAATGGCGCCTATACCTATGATGTGGATGAAACGAACATCGCCGTATTGGGCTTAAAAAACGGAACGGTGCTGACCGACATTATCTCTTACGGAATACAAGATGCAAACGGTAATATCGACTATGGATATGTTTCCATTACCATTAATGGGGTGGATGAACTTCCGATTGCGACCGACAATACCAATACGGTGACTGTATGGGGTTCCGCAGCTACTGGAAATGTTATTTTTGACGATGACGGTTTTGGTACCGACAGTGGCGACCGACCACTATCCCAACTCATTTGGGAAAACCAATTCGCCAATCTGGAACCTGTTAACGGCCTTTCCCGAACGGTGGATGGTGTCACCCTCGATTTTACATCTACAGATCCTGGAGGAATCGGGATACCCGGCCAAAATCAGGTTTCCTTACAAACAGCGACCAATGGCGGGCATACCGGTTACCTCCTATTTGCAATCGATGCTTCCATCAATCCCAGTCCCAGTACAACATTGACCATTGATTTTGACCAACCCATCGTAAACTTTTCCTTTACCATTTCCGATATCGATTGGTCCCAAAACGATTCGTGGCAAGATCAAATGCAGGTTTCCGGTCTGTTATCGGGAACGAACGTATCGTTTATTCCACAAGTTTCAGGGTCGGTAATGCAGCCGAATACGAATACGTTTTATGGGACCGGGGTAGTTCCACCGGAAGATGCACATGGTAACATAAATATTTATTTTGATACGCCTGTCGATCAAGTAGTATTGAGCTATAACTACGGACCAGATGCTACAGCTTCCGACAATGCAGGGCAAATTGCCGGAATATCAGATCTTAATTGGCAAAGTACGGCCGTACCACGTATCAGCGCAGTAGATGGCAATAACGGAAATGTGGGAACTCAAATAGCCACCACCTATGGATTCATTATCGTAAACGGGGATGGAACCTACTCCTACATACCGGACACCAGCAATCCCTTGGTATCAAATCTTTTGATTGGGGATACCTTGACCGATGTAATTCCCTATACCTTAATCGACACTATCGACAATTCCGGAAATGTCGATTCCGCCAACTTGACCATTACCATCAACGGTTCCGCTATAGATTCCGACGGCGACGGCGTGACCGATGCCGTGGACCTGGACGACGATAACGACGGGATTCCCGATATCGTGGAATCGGGGGGGAGCGATCCCAATGCCGACAACGATATGGACGGCGTGCCGGCATATCTGGACGATAACAACGGGAACGATACCGTGGGCGACGACAACGGAGCGGTACAGCCCGGGTTCGACAAGGACGGGGACGGGACCCCGAACCATCTCGACAGGGACGCCGATAACGACGGGATACCCGACATCCTCGAGGCCAACGGTACCGATACCGATG